>JBMFNL010000008.1:24624-69690 GCA_049970175.1 Chloroflexia bacterium | reverse complement strand
GCACATTTTCGGCATCTTTTTCTACACGCGGATGTCCCCAACGTGATACGCTCACTCCCAACGCTATTGGACAAAACGGCGGAAAGTTGCTACAATACTAGGGGTAGGTCAGCCGATTGACCGCCGGTTCCGAAGGTTTCGACAGGCTCAAGGTTTCGATACGCTGGTCTCGATACGCTACGCTACTCGACCCAAGCCGCTACTCAACCCATCGCCTGAAGGAGGGCAAACCATGCCGATGCTCAAAGAAAAGGACCGTCGGACGCTGGAGGAATGGTTCCAGAAATTGCGGGCGCCGGTGCGCCTGGTCGTCTTCACCCAGGAGTACGAATGCGAATACTGCCAGGAGACCCGGGAACTCGCCGAAGCCGTGGCCGCCGTATCCCCAAAAATCGCCGTCGAGGTCCACGACTTTGTGGCCGAGGCCGAGTTGGCCCGGCAGTACGGCATCGACAAGATTCCGGCCGTCGCCATCATCGGGGAAAAGGATTACGGCATCCGCTACTACGGCTTCCCCGGCGGCTACGAGTTCACCGCCTTTGTCGAGGACATCATCGACGTCTCCACCGGCGAGCACGGGTTGAGCGAAGCCACGTTGCGGGAACTGGCCCGCCTGGACCGGCCGGTGCACCTCCAGGTCTTTGTCACGCCCACCTGACCGTACTGCCCGCATGGGGTCAGGCTGGCCCATAAACTGGCCATCGCCAGCGACCATATCCGGGCCGATGCGGTCGAGGCCATCGAGTTTCCCCATCTGGCCAACAAGTACCAGGTCTACGGCGTCCCCCTGACGGTGGTGAACGAGACCATCCGGGTCGAGGGGGCCGTCCCGGAGGGCCGGCTGGTGCAGGAAGTTCTCCGGGTGCTGAAGCAGAAAGGGCCCGAGGAGAGTGCCTGGCACGGGTAGGATACCGTGGATCGTTGAAAGTGGGCCGTTGTGAAGGCCTACCAGAAAGGGGCGGACGCTCTGCGGGATGACCCTGCGTCGGATTTCTGAACGGAGGCACAGCGATGGCGATGATGGAAATCAGCGTGGTGCCCCTGGGGACGGGCTCGACCAGCCTGAGCCACTATGTGGCCGAGGTCGTCCGCGTGGTGGAGCAGGCCGGGGTGGAGTACGAGATCGGGCCGATGAGCACGGTGGTGGTCGGCGACGTGGAGCGCCTCTTCGCCCTGGCCCGCCAGATGCATGAACGGCCCTTCGCTCTGGGCATCCAGCGGGTCGCCACCACCATCCGCATTGACGACCGTCGGGACAAGCCGCTTTCCATCCAGGGCAAGGTGCAGGCGGTGCGGGAAAAGTTATAGCCCCTGGCACGGCCCGGCGCGCCCGAAAATCATCCGGTATTTCACCCGGCAAATCCGGAACTTCGCGGTTTCGCAAGTTCGTACCGGGTATCCTGGCCAAACTCCGAGAAAATCATCCGGTATTGGGGACTTCAACCTGGATCAACTGTAGTAAGGGCATCCTGCCTTAGCGAGGACTGATGAGCGAAGAGATGCAGCCGATCACGGTGGAAGAGGCCCTGGAGCGCGTCCTGGTCCACTTTCGTCCGCTGGAGGCCGAGGAGGTGCGCCTGGAGGAGGCTCTGGGGCGGGTACTGGCCGAGGACGTGGTGGCCGAGGAGGATATCCCTCCTTTTTTGAATGCGGCTATGGACGGCTACGCCGTGCGCGGGGAGGAGGTATCTCAGGCCCGGAAAGATGCGCCGGTGCGCCTGCGGGTGATCGGGGAGGTAGCCGCCGGGGAGACGCCCTCCGTAGCGGTGGAGCCGGGGACGGCGGTGCGCATCATGACCGGCGCACCCCTGCCGGCCGGCGCCGATACCGTGGTCCCCTTCGAGCAGACCGATGAGGGGGATCCGGAGATGGCGATGGAGCCGGGCTGGGTGCGCATCCTGGAAGCGGTGCGTCCCGGGAAGAACATCCGCCAGGCCGGCGAGGACGTGCATCGGGGCGAACGGGTGCTGGAGCGGGGCATCCGGCTGCGTCCCCAGGAGGTGGGGCTGCTGGCCTCGCTCGGCCGCACCCATGTTCGGGTGACCCGGAGGCCGCGGGTGGCCGTCCTGGCCACCGGGAGCGAACTCGTGGAGCCGGGCCGGCCGCTTCCCCCGGGAAAGATTCGCAACAGCAACGCCTACTCCAACTACGCCCAGGTCCTGGCTTGCGGCGGCCTGCCGCTCCGGTTGCCCATCGCCCGCGACCGCATCTCGGAGATCTCCGCCCGCCTGGATCGGGGCCTGGCCTGGGGGGCCGACCTCTTCATCACCTCCGGAGGCGTCTCGGCCGGGGAGTACGACCTGGTGAAGAAGGTCCTGGCCAGCCGGGGCCACATCTCTTTCTGGCGGGTGCGGATGCAGCCCGGCCGGCCGATGGCCTTTGGCCAGATCGAGGGGGTGCCCCTCCTGGGCCTGCCGGGGAACCCCGTCTCCTCGATGGTCGCCTTTATCCTCTTTGCCCGGCCGGCCATCTTGACGATGCTGGGCCAGCGGGCCATCCGCAAGCCGGAGGTGGAGGCCGTCCTCCTGGAGGACGCTCCGGCTTACCCCGATCGCCGGCGTTACCTGCGGGCCCTCGTCGAACAGGAACCGGACGGCCGCTACACCGCCCGTCTGACCGGGCCGCAGGGCTCCGGTATCCTGAGTTCGATGGTCCGCGCCAACGGGCTGGCCATCATCCCCGAGAGCGCCTACCCGGCCGCCCGGGCCGGCACAACGGTGCGGGTCATGATGCTGGACTGGCCGGAGGTGGAGGGATGATCCGACAGATTCCCATCGCCACCCACCAGCACACCCAGATGGTGGACATCACCGCCGAGGTGCAGCGCGTGGTCCGGGAAAGCGGTGTGGAGGAGGGCGTTGTCCTGGTCTACTGTCCCCACACCACGGCCGGCCTGACCCTCAACGAGAACGCCGACCCCTCGGTCGGCCAGGACATTCTGGAGACGCTGGAGCGGCTGGTGCCCTGGCGGGCCGCCTACCGCCACACCGAGGGAAACGCCGCCGCCCACGTCAAATCGAGCCTGCTTGGGCATTCCCTCCTCCTGCCGGTCGAGGGCGGACGCCTGGTGCTGGGTACCTGGCAGGGCATCTTCCTTTGCGAATTCGACGGCCCGCGTACCCGCCGGGTGGTGGTGAAAATATAACGCTTTCTCCCGGCAGGGGAAAACTCACCAGACTTGTTGACGAAGTGCGGCGATTGGGGTATAATAGGTTTACTACAAGCCATCCAGGTCTCATTTGAAGTGCCGGTGCGGGAGGAGGCTCCTCTTCCCAAGCCGGTGACTGGGCGGCCCGCCGGAGTGGTGGAACGTTGTGGAGGATTGCCTAGGGCGGGCCGTTTTTCACCGTATCGAGCGGACGGCGGGTGCGGAGAAACCGCCGCTGATGGAGCACATGGGCACGAAGCCCCTTCCTCAAAGACCATGCCGGGCTCGCTACAAAAAGCCTGGATGAACCAGGGTCCGTTCTGGAGGATGGACATGGAGGGAAAGACGCACCTTGGACCGCGAGATGAACCTTCCATGGCAGAACTCTTTCGAGAGGCGGAGGACCGTTCCCAACCCCGGCCGGGGGACCTGCGCCGGGGCGTGATCGTGGCGTGTTCTCCCCAGGGAATCGCGGTGGACCTCCATATCGCCCAGGCCGGCTTCATTCCCCCGGAGGACCTGGAGAAACTGCCCCAGGAGGAGCGGGTTTCGCTTCGCGAGGGCCAGGAAGTGCTGGTCTATGTCACCGATGCGGAGGATACCGAGGGGAAAGTGCTCCTCTCCCTGTACCTGGCGCGGAGGGAACAGGACTGGCTGGCCGCTGAGGAACTCCAACGCCAGGACCGCTTCTGGATCGGGCACGTCACCGGCTATAACAAAGGGGGGTTGATCGTCCCTTTCGGGCATATCCGGGGCTTTGTGCCGATCTCCCAGATCTCCGACTTTCCCCGTAACCTCCCTGCAGGGGAAAAACTGGCCCGCCTGGCCGCCCTGACCGGCCGGCAAATGGCCTTCAAGGTGCTCGAGGTGGACCGCCGACAGCATCGCCTGGTCCTCTCCGAACGCCTGGGCCGGCTGGCCCAGCAGGAAGCCCAGCAGCGAGAACTCCTGGCCAACCTGCGCAAGGGAGAGGTTCGCCGCGGGCGCGTCCGCTCCCTTACCGACTACGGGGCCTTTGTAGACCTGGGCGGGGTCACCGGGCTCATCCATCGCACGGAATTGGCCTGGTTTCGGGTGGAGCATCCCATCGAGATCGTCCAGGAGGGCCAGGAGGTGGATGTGTATGTGCTCCGTGTCAGCCGGGACCGCCTTCGAATTTCCCTGAGCCTGAAACGCACTTACCCCGACCCCTGGCCGACGGTTCAGGAGCGCTACCAACTGGATCAGATGGTCGAGGGCCGGGTCATCCGGCGGACGGGAGCCGGGGCGTTCCTGCTCCTGGATGACGGGGTGTTGGGATTTATCCCGGCTGCGGATCTGGAGCAGAGCGGGCGGGCCGAAGAGGTCGAGGTGGGGCAACGCCTGCAGGCCCGTCTGGTACGGATTGACGGGATGCGCCGTCGGCTGGGATTGAGCCTGCGAACCGGGCGGGCTCGAGGTGGAAAGGGGCGATCCGGCCGGCCGGAGGTCTAGGCGGCCGGGAAAGATGCCGGACGATGCCGTTTCCCATTGGGACCCCATGAGGCAGGAGGAAGGTCATGGCCGCGGCACCCCAGAAGGAAAAACTGGGTCAAGCCGAGATGCAGCAGGAGAAAGAGCGGCTGGAACGGGAACTCCTCGAGACCCTCGAGGAGTTGACCGAGATCGAAAAACGCCTGGAGTACCGAGGGGACTATAGCCTGGGCGAGGGAGATCCGGCCATCCATACCTGGGAGGTCAACTTTGCCCTGTACCAACGTATGCGCGAGAAGGTGGATTCTCTCCGCGCCGCCCTGCGGCGCATTGACGAAGGCACCTACGGCATCTGCCAACTGTGTGGGGCCCGCATAGACCGCGCCCGTCTGGAGATCGTTCCGGACGCCTCTCTATGCATCAACTGCGCCCGCCAGAAGGGGGAATAGCCGGCATCGGAGATAGCGTCTCCACCCTATGGAAGCCCTTGGAGATGCGGAACGTGCAGCCGGGAGAAGGTCCGCTACGCCGGGAGGATCCAAAGGCTCGTCGGCTCTCCTTTCTTCGCTGGAGCGGGCTGGGGCCGGCGCTGCTGACCCTGGGGGGTCTCTTTTTCTTCCCCTGGCTGGCCCATGAAGGGCCGGGTTTCTGGGGGGCCGGGGTCTGCCACCGCATTGCCGAGCGCAGTTTCTCCATCGCCGGACAGCCCCTCCCTCTGTGCGCCCGCTGCACCGGCATCTACCTGGGTTTCCTCGCCACGGCGGCGACCTCCTTCCTGTGCGGGCGTCGCCGGCCGGCCCGCCTCCCCCCTCCCGGCATCCTGCTGCTTCTGCTCCTTTTCCTCTTCATCGCCGGCGTGGACGGGGTGAATTCCTACCTGGCCTTTTTCCCCGGCCTTCCCCACCTCTATACGCCCCATAACGCCCTCCGCCTCCTCACCGGGGCGCTGGAGGGCATCGCCCTGGCCGGCGTCCTCCTCCCGGCCCTGCACCTGACCCTCTGGGAGGCTCCCCAGGAATGCGCGCCCATTTCGAACCTGCGCGAGTTCGGGCGGGTGATCCTGGTCGCCGGCCTCCTGGGTTTTCCGGCCCTCTGGCCAGCCGGCCCCTTTTTGTATCCCGTGGCCTTTTTCAGCCTGGCCGGCCTGTTCCTGGCAATGGGCCTGGTGAATACCCTGCCGGTGGCCGTGCTCCTCCGGCGCGCCGGCCGGGTGACCTGCCGTGGCGAAGCCGTATCCCTCCTGGCCTGGGGCTGTTTCCTGGCCACGCTGGAACTGGCCGCCCTGTCCTGGTTGCGCTACCGCCTCACCGGCGCATTTTCCTACACCGTATCCCCTCGCTTTCCGTGAGGCGGCCAGCGGCCCACCTCCGCCGGCCCAGGGCCTACCAACGCTCGAACACATCCGAACCGGGCGAACCGCGTTTGACGAAATCGGGCCGGGATGGTACACTGGGCTAGAAAGGAGGCCGGCATGTGTGGCATCTTTGGTATCGTTACCGATCATCGGAGGACGCTGGGGCCGATCCTCATCGAGGCCGGCCGGCGACTCTCCTACCGGGGCTACGATTCGGTCGGCTGCGCCACCCTGGACGACGAGGGCATTGACCTGCGCAAGGACGTGGGCCGGGTGGACGAGGTGGCCGAGCGGCTGAACCTGGCCGAGATGGCCGGCCGGCGGGGCATCCTCCAACTGCGCTGGGCCACCTTCGGCGCCCCCTCCCGGGCCAACGCCCAGCCCCACCTGGATTCGGACGGCGACCTGGTCGGCGCCCACAACGGCAACGTGGTCAACAACGTCGAACTGCGCCTGGAGTTCATGGCCGAGGGAATGACCGTCCGCTCCACCAACGACGGCGAGTCATGCGTCCACGCCGTGGAACGCTATGTGAACCGGGGCTACGATATGGTGGAGGCCATCCGCCGGGCCTATCGCGACCTGGCCGGGGATTACGCCTTCGTCATCGGCCGGGTGGGCGAGGACTGCCTCTATGCCCTGAAGAAGGGCTCCAGCCTGGCGGTCGGCCTGGCCGATTGGGCCACCTGCGTCTCCTCCGACCTCCCCTCCATCCTACCGCTCACCCGCCGCATCCTGCGGGTGCAGGACGGTGAGATCGTCATCCTGTGGCCCGACCGGGTGGAATTGCGCCGGGTGGAGGACGGCCGCCGGGTGGAACGGGAGCCGGAAGTGGTGACCGAAAGCATCGAGGAGGCCACGAAGGAGGGGTATCCCCACTTTATGCTGAAGGAAATCCACGAGCAGCCGGTGCGGGTGCGGGAACTCCTGCACCTCCTCCAGGCCTCCCCCTTTGTGGCCCCGATGGTGGAGCGCATGGCCCGGGCCAACCACCTCTACCTGATCGGCTGCGGCAGCAGTTACCATGCCTGCCTTCTGGGGGCCATCTACCTGGGCCGGCTGGCCGGCCGGCCGGCCATCCCCATCCTGGCCCCCCAGTTCATCGCCCAGTACGGCAACGCCGTGGGGCCGGAGGATGTGGGCGTCTTTGTCAGCCAGAGCGGGGAGACCAAGGATGTGCTGAACGCGCTGGAGGCGGCCCGGAAACGGGGGATGGGCCGGCTGGCTCTGGTCAACGTCCTGGGCTCCACCCTGCGCCACGAAAGCGAGTGCTACCTCCCCCTGGCCTGCGGCTATGAGATCAGTGTGCCGGCCACCAAGACCTTTATGAACCAGGCGGTGGCCTTGCTCTTCCTGGCCCTGCGGATGGGCGGCCGTTCCACCGAGGCGTTGGAGGCCCTGCCCGGCCTGCTCGAGCGGACCATTGCCTCGGTGGAGCCGCAGATGGCCCCTCTGGAGCCCATCCTGGAGAAGCGGAACGACCTCTACTGCCTGGGCTACGGCCTGACCTATCCCATCGCCCTGGAAGGGGCGCTGAAGATGAAGGAAATCACCTACGCCCACTGTGAGGGGATGCTCTCGACCGAGTTCAAGCACGGCCCCCTTTCGGCGGTGCAGGACGACTATGCCGTGCTCTTTGTGGCCGGCCCGGAGGACGTTCCCCTCCTGGTGAGCGGCATCAACGAGACGGTCTGCCGTGGGGGGCGGGCCATCGCCATCGGGGAGGAGGACGCCCGGCTGCGCTCCAACGCCCACGACCTGGTTGTGCTGCCCCCGGCCGGCCCGCTCCTCAACCCCCTCCTGGCCGTGCTGCCGCTTCAACTCCTGGCCTACCGCCTGAGCGTGGCCCGGGGCTATGACCCGGACTTTCCCCGCAACCTGAGCAAGACGCTGACCGTGGATTAGGGTGGCTTCCGCGATCGCGGCGGAATTTCTCCATCCCTGGGGAGGAAAACGATGGGCCGCATCTACAACGACATCACCGAGACGATTGGCAACACGCCCCTGGTGAGGTTGAACCGCCTGACCCGGGGGCTTCCGGCCACCGTGGTGGCCAAGTTGGAATCGTTCAACCCCTGTTCCAGCGTGAAGGACCGCATCGGGCTGAGCATGATCGAGGCGGCCGAACAGGCCGGCCTCATCGGGCCCGACACGATTCTCCTGGAGCCGACCAGCGGAAACACCGGCATCGCCCTGGCCATGGTCTGTGCCGCCCGCGGCTACCGCCTGGTGCTGACGATGCCGGAGACGATGAGCCTGGAACGTCGCCGGCTGCTCCAGGCCCTGGGCGCCGAACTCGTCCTGACGCCCGGGGCGGAGGGAATGCCCGGGGCCGTGCGCCGGGCCGAGGAAATGGCCGCCCAGGATCCCCGCTACCTGATCCTCCAGCAGTTCCGCAACCCGGCCAACCCGGCCGTGCACCGCCGCACGACCGCCGAGGAGATCTGGCGCGATACCGACGGCCGGGTGGACATCCTGGTGGCCGGCGTAGGCACGGGAGGGACGATCACCGGCGTGGCCGAGGTCATCAAGGCGCGCAAGCCCTCCTTTCGGGCTATCGCCGTGGAGCCGGCCCGTTCCCCCGTCCTTTCGGGCGGAGAGCGCGGCCCGCACCGGATTCAGGGCATCGGGGCCGGCTTCATCCCCGAAGTGCTGCGCCTGGACCTGGTGGACGAGATCATCCCGGTCCAGGACGAGGAGGCCATCGCCATGGCCCGCCGGCTGGCCCGCGAGGAAGGCATCCTCTGCGGCATCTCCTCCGGAGCGGCGGCCTATGCCGCCCTTCGGGTGGCCGGCCGGCCGGAAAACCAGGGGGCCCTCATCGTCGTCGTCCTCCCCGATACCGGGGAACGCTACCTGAGCACGGACCTGTTTGGGGATTGACCCGGGAGTCCGAGATGTTCCGTACCCTGCGTGAGGACATCGCCACCGCCTTTGCCAAAGACCCGGCCGCCCGCACGGTCTGGGAGGTCCTGTTCACCTATCCGGGCTTGCACGCCATCTGGCTGCACCGCCCGGCCCATTTCCTCTGGCAACACGGCTTCAAGTTCCTGGCCCGCCTGCTCTCCCACATCAACCGCTTCCTGACCGGCGTGGAGATCCACCCGGGAGCCAAAATCGGCCGGCGTTGTTTCATCGACCACGGCATGGGGGTGGTCATCGGCGAAACGGCCGAAGTGGGCGATGACGTGCTCCTCTACCAGGGCGTCGTCCTGGGCGGGACCAGCCTGCAGAAGACCAAGCGCCACCCGACGGTGGGCAACCGGGTGGTCATCGGAGCCGGAGCCATCCTCCTGGGGCCGATCACGGTGGGGGACGATGCCCGCATCGGGGCCGGCTCGGTGGTGGTGAAATCGGTCCCGGCCGGGGCTACGGTGGTGGGGGTGCCGGCCCGCCTGGCCGGTCCCCGGGAACCGGCCGACCTCACCGGCTACCTGGAGCACGGCCGCCTGCCCGACCCGGTGATGCAGGCCCTCGGCCAGGTGCTGGAGCGCTACAGCCGCCTGGAGGAGCGGGTTCGCGCCCTGGAGGAAGCCCTGACCGGCGCGCCTCCTCCGCCACCTCCTTCCCCGCCTGAGGAGGTTCGGGCCCGGGCCTGGGAGGCGCTGCGCGGCGTCTTCGACCCCGAAGTCGGCCTCAATCTGGTGGAGATGGGATTGATTCGCGATGTCCGAGTGGAGGGAAAGCGGGCTGAGGTGCACATAGTGCTCACCAGCCCGGCCTGCCCCCTGGCCGGCTACCTCACCGAGCAGGTGCGCCGGGCCCTGCGCGGCCTGGACGGCATCGAAACGGTGGAGGTGCGCCTGCTGGACGAACCCTGGCGCTGGCCCACCGGTTGACTCCCCGGAAGGACGACCGACGGCTTCTGCCCCGATAACCGTCCTGTAACTCCCCGCTGACCGGCCGTAGCCCGGCCTCCCGCAGAATAAAAGAAAAAATTCGGCGGGAGGTCGGCCATGCTGCGTCACACGGGTTGGGTTCGAAGAGGAGCGTTGCTTCTGCTCGTTGCTTTTCTCCTGAGCGCCTTCCCCGGCGCCGTCTGGGCGCAGGGGGGGGCGGCCGAGGAGGAACGGCCGCCGGCCGGCCCCCAGGTACAGGTCCTGTCGTCCGGCCCGGAGGCCCTGGTCGTGGAATGGCGCTTGCCTCCCTTCTCCATCGAGGAAGTGGCCCTGGAGGGGACGACCTACAGCCGCATCGTCGCGCCGGATATGGGGCTTACGGGAGAGGCCGGCCAGCCACAACTTCCGGCCGGGGAGTCCTGGCTGGCCCTCCCACCCGGCGCGACGGCCGATGTCCTCGTCCTGGAAGCCGAGAAGGAGGAAATCCGGCTTTCCCGACCGGTGCTGCCCGTCCCCCAGGTGCTTCCTCCGGAGCCGCGTCCGGATGCGGAAAACCCGGCCTGGCCGGAGGAACCCACCTATCGCTACCGACCCGATGCGGCCGTCTACGGCTCTTCGGCGGCCTATCCGGGTTTCCTGGCCCGCCTCGAAGGGGAGGGCTGGATTCGCAGCCAGCGGGTAGCCCTGCTGCGCGTTTACCCCTTCCAGTACGAGCCGGCCCCGGGCCTTCTCCACGTCTACCGCCGCCTGCGGGTGGAGGTACGCTTCGGGTCGGCACCTCAGGGCGGTTCGGCCGTCCCGGAGCCGGCCCCCTTCGAGGCCCTCTTCCAGGAGTTGCTCCTCAATGCCGACACGGCCCGCTTCTGGCGGAGCGCGGCCGCCCCGATGGCCGTATCGGCCTCTCCCACCTTCCCACCTCAGCCCGCGGTCAAGGTTCAGGTGGACCACGACGGCTTCTACCGCCTTTCCTTCGAGCGGCTGCGTCAGGCCGGCGTGCCGGTGGACGAGGTGGACCTGCATACGCTGCGCCTTTTCCTGGACGGTCAGGAGGTGGCCCTCTGGGTGCCGGATGAGAATCCTCACCCCGGCACCCCCGTCGGGGCCCTTTTCTTCTACGGCCAGGGGGCCCGCTCCAAGTACACCGATGAAAATACCTACTGGCTGACCTGGGGACAGGGGGCTGGCCGGCGCATGGCCGAACGCCCCGGCGGGCCTATCCAGTCTCCCTCGCTGGGCGACTTTACCGCCACCGTCCACCAGGAAAGCAATACCCAGTACACCAGCCTCCTCCCCGTCGGCGGGGACGATGTGGAGCGCTGGTTCTGGACCTACCTCTACACCGGCGGGGTGCGCGAAGCGACCCTCTCCCTGGATACGCCGGCCCCGGCCGAGGTCTCCCACACGGCCACCTTGCGCCTTTCCCTCTATGGAGGCTTTGCCGCCTGGCCCAATCCTGACCACCACGTCCAGGTCTATCTGAACGATGCCTTCCTCGGCGACGGCTGGTGGGATGCCCAGACCCCCTTGATTCTGGAACTGCCCTTCCCCCAGCGCCTGTTCTACGCCGGAGAAAATCGGGTGCGCCTGTACGCCCCCGGCGATACCGGCTACAGTTACGACTACTTCTACCTGGACTGGATCGAACTTACCTACCGGCGCACCTTTGCCGTGGAAAACGACCGGCTGGAATTCTCCCTCTCCGGAACAGGCGAGGCCAACATCGCGCTGGAACCCTTCACCGGGGAGGACATCATCGTCCTGGACACGAGCGACCCGCTGAATCCGGTACGCATCGTGGAGGGAACGGTCGAACCGGCCGCCGGGGGTTACCGCTATACCTTCGCTCACCAGGATACCGGGATGCCTTCCCGCTACCTGGCCACCACCCTGGGCCGGGCCGAGGAGCCGCCGGCCGTGTTCCCCGACCACCCCTCCTCCCTCTACGCGCCGGAGAACGGGGCCGATGTCCTCCTGATCGCCCCGGCCGAATTCCTCCCGGCCATCGAGCCGCTGGCTGCCGACGACGCCGGCCGGGGGATGCGCACCCGGGTGGTGGACGTGCAGGACATCTACGACGAGTTCAGCGGCGGCCGGCGCGACCCCCGCGCCATCCGCTCCTTCTTGGCCTATGCCTATGCCCACTGGACTCCGCCGGCCCCCGCCTACGTCCTCCTGGTCGGCGACGGGCACTATGACTTCAAGGACTATCGGGGAAGCGGCCTGCCCAACCCGATTCCACCCTACCTGGCCTATGTGGACCCCTGGATAGGCGAGACGGCCGCCGATAACCGCTACGTCTCCCTGGTCGGCGATGACCCCCTGGCCGATATGCTCCTGGGCCGCCTGCCGGTCAATACGCCGGAGGAGGCGGCCGCCGTGGTAGACAAGATTCTGGCCTACCGTCAGGTTCGGGAACCGGCCGACTGGCAGGGACAAGTCCTCTTTGTGGCCGACAACGCCGATGGTGCCGGAAACTTTCCGGCCCTCTCCGACGAGATTGCCAACCTCTATCTGCCGGCGTACTATACGGCGGACAAGGTGTACCTGGGGGTCAATTACCCCTACGAGAACCCCGCCGTGACCGCCCGGGCGGCCATCCTTCAGGCGCTCAACGACGGCCGGCTCCTGTTGAACTATGTCGGCCACGGGGCCGTCTACTTCCTGGCGACGGAGCGGATGCTCCGGGCCGAGGATGCAGACGGCCTGAGCAACGGGAATGCCCTGCCCGTACTCCTTTCCTGGTCCTGCTACTCCGGAATGTACATCCTCCCCTACGCCTCTTCCCCGGCCCTGGGCGAGGTCTGGGTGCGAGCACCCAACCGGGGGGCTATCGCCGCCTGGGTGCCCACCGGACTGGGAATGGCCTGGGCCCACCATTATATGAACCAGGGCGTCTTCGAGTCCCTCTTCCTGGGCCGCCTCTCCACCCTGGGCCAGGCAGCCCTGGCCGGCAACCTGCGCCTGTACGCCGCCGCGCCCTCGATGGGCTATCAGTTGGATACGTATGTCCTGCTGGGGGACCCGACGCTGGAGATACCCGTACTCCCGGCCGACCTCTACCTGCAGGTCGGCCCGGCCGTCCCCAATCCGGTTCCGGGCGGCGGAGCCATCACCCTCACCCTCTCCCTGGGCAACGCCGGCCCGGCCACCGCTTACGACGTCGTCCTACGGGCCGAACTGCCGGCCGGGTGGAGCCTCCGGGACTGGACTTCGGCCGACAACCTTCCCCTGACCCTGGTCTCGGCCGATCCACCCCTATGGAAGGTTTCGGAGATTCCCCCATCTTCCGGCGGCACCCTCCTCCTCCACCTCCAGGCCGGGATGACGGAGGGCAACTGGTCGCTCTCCTTCACGGCCGGAACCGGGAGCCGGGAGGTCGTCCTGGAGAACAACCAGTTCTCCCTGGAGGTCGGCGTCATCCTGGCCGGCCGGCCGGAACGCCTCCTGGTGCAGGTGGAGCCGCCGGAAGTTCCGTCAGGAGGACAGGCCCTCCTGACCGTAACCGTCCTGGATGCCTTCGGCCGGCCGGTCGCCGATGGGACGCCCGTGACCCTGGCCGCGTCCGGGGGACGCATACTGCCGGCCGCGACCGTCACCCTCCAGGGACGGGCCCAGGCCCGTTTCCTGGCCGAGGGCGTCTCCGGGGAGGTCTGGTTGACCGTGAGCAGCGGGACGGCCCGCAGCCTGGTCTATATCCGCATCCTCCCAACCGCAAGCAAGCGGGCTACCCCCGGACCGGCTTCCAGGCCGTAGGAGCGGGAACGGCGATGATGGACAGGAACTTGCCCAACCTGGCCTATCCCACCGGGGACTTGGCCCGCCTGATTTCCCCGGCCGGGGAGCACCCAACCGTGCTCCTGGTCACCGAAGACGAGGCCACCGAGGTAGCCTTGCGCAGAACGCTGGCCTGGCTGTTGCATAACCCGGTACGGGCAAAGGCCGATGCCCCCCAACCCGGGAATGCCCAGGCCGTGATCTGGAAAATGGATGCTCCGGAAGAGGAAACCCTGCAGAGGCTTCGGCACTGGCGACAAGCCTGCCCCGACCTCCCTCTGCTCGTCCTGGTCCGTGAAGGGTGTCCGGCGCAGGCCGTCGAGCGGGTCCAGGAGGTCGGGGCGGACCAGGTGCTGGTCCTTCCGGTGGACGAGGGCCGGCTGGCCCGGGCGCTGCGTCAGGCCCTCGGCCGGCGGCAACGAAAGGAGAACGGATGGGCGTCATCACCTATTTGTCCCCGATGAGCCGGCCCAGCGTCTCCGCCAGTTGCGCCCGGGAGACCGGTTTGGATAGCCAGGCGTCCACCTCCTGGGGGTAAGGCCCCTCCCCCGACGGATACCCACTGACCACCACCACCTTTACCCGGGCATCCTGCTCCCGAAGGGTCCGTAGCAGCGTCGCGGAATCCATCCATGGCATGACCGCATCGGTCAGCACCACGGCGATCTCATCCCGATGCCATTTGTAGAGTTCCAGCGCCTCCGGTCCGTGGGGCGCCACCAACACGCGATAGCCCATCTCGGAAAGCATCTCCCGCAACGCCGTCTGCACGCCTGGCTCATCCTCGACCAGGAGGACCGTCTTCCCACCACCGGCAGAAGTCATCCTTCGTTCCTGTGCGTCAACCGTTTCCTCCCCGCTCAGCGCCGGGAACAAGAGGGTGAAACAAGTCCCCTTTCCCACCTCCGTCCGGACATCGATGAAGCCGTCGTGCTGCTTGACCAGGCCGTAGACCTGAGATAGCCCCAACCCCGTCCCATAGCCGCGCTCCTTGGTGGTGAAGAACGGCTCAAAGATGTGGGGAAGGACCTCGGCCGGAATGCCGCAGCCGGTATCGGTCACCTCCAGGCAAACCCACCGGCCGACCGGCAGGTCCGGGTAGAGCGGGTGTCCCCCCGGTCCTACCGTAAGGGAAGCAAGGCGCAAGGTGAGTTGCCCTCCCTCCGGCATGGCGTCGCGGGCGTTGGTGGCCAGGTTCAGGAGGATTTGCTGGAGACAGGCGGCGTCGGCCCAGATGCACGGCACCCCGGGTTCGCTTTCCAGGACTACCCGGATACTCTCCGGAATCGTCCGCCGCAACAGGGCGGCCACTTCTCGCAGGAAGGCTTCCGGCTCCAGCAGCCGCTTTTCGGCGGCGGATTTCCGGCCAAAGTCCAGAATCTGCCGGGTCATCTGGGCGCCTCGCTCGGCCATCTGACGGATGAACCGCAAAGGTTCCCGGGCCTCCTCCGGCAGGTCTTGCCGCTCCTCCAGAAGTTCGGCAAAACTCAGGACGCCCTGGAGGATGTTGGCGAAATCGTGGGCGATGCCGGCGGCGATCTGTCCCATGACCGCCAGACGGTCCTGTTGCTCCGCCCGGGCACGCATCTCCCGATCCGCAGTCACCTCCCGCACCACCAACACCCAGCCGCCTGGAGCGTCCTCCCCCAGGCCCTGGGCCAGGACATCAAAGATGCGCTGCGGCGGCCCCTCCAGACCGACCTCGTGCCATCGCCCGGGCGGGAGCGGGGACAACACTTCGGCCAAGGGCCGTCCGCCCAGGTGGGTGAGGAGTTCGCCTTCCTGCACCCCGGCCAGCGCGGCCAGGATTTCCCGGCCGGCCGGATTGGCCAGGAGCACCCGGCCGGAAGTATCCAGCAGCACCATCCCCTCCGGCACGGCTTCCAGTATCCGCAGGATGAGCCGGGCCTGCTCGCGGGTCTTGTCCCCCAGGCTCAGCCTGTTCACGACCGCCCCCAGTTGCCGTCCCACGGCCTCCAGAAGGGCCACCTCCTCGACCGGCCAGGCGCGCACTTCCCGCGCCGCTACGCTCAACCCGCCGAGACGCCGGCCTTCGGCAAAGAGCGGGACGGTGATGGACGACCGGACGCCGCACCGGAGCAGGCTGGGGGCCAGGAAGGCCAGCCTCCCCCCACCTCGTTCCTCCCGCTCCCAGTCTTCCACAGCAATGGGTGCCGGGACATCCAGCCCGGCGTCCCGCGCCGCCCGGCTATGGACCAGCAGGGGTTCCAGAGGCAGTCCCCGAAGGATACGCTTGCCCTCTATCCAGATGGCTCCCATCTCCAGGTCCAGGGCCTGCAAGACATGCGCTAGGATCACCTCCAGCAGTTCGGACAGGTTCGAAGCGACGGAGGCGGCGGCGATGATGGCCCCGAGGGCCTCTTGATGGGCCGCTCGACGACGAACCTCCTCCCGCATACGCAGCGCTGTCAGACCGTAGGCCAGGTCGTCGGCCAGTTCCATCAGGAGCCGAACCTCCTCCGGATCAAAGGCCTCTACCTCGGCGGCGTAGACATTCAGGGTGCCCAGCACCCGGCCGTCGCTGCGCAGCGGCAGGGCGATGGAGGAGCGATAGCCCCGTCGGAGGGCCTCTTCTCGCCAGGGGCCATAGTGCGGATCGTTCGGGATGTCTCGACAGATGACCGGCTCGCCGCTGCGGATGGCCCGGCCGGTAGGGCCGCACCCCCATTCGTTCTCGCCCCAGGAGATTCGGACCGCGCTCAGGTAGCCCTCTTCGCAGCCGGCCCAGGCCACCGGGCGGACGGTCCTTTCTTCATCCTCCAGGGCTTCGCCGACCCAGGCCAGGCGGTAGCCGCCAACTTCCACCAGGATGCGGCAGATCTCGCCCAGCAGTTGTTTTTCCTCCGTGGCCCGCACCAGGACCCCGTTGCAGGCGCTGAGCGTCCGGAGCGCCCGGTTGACGCGGAGCAGGGTTTGCTCGGCCGCCTGGCAGCGGGCGGCCATCTCGTTGAAGGCGGCGACCAGCCGGCCCAGTTCCCCCTGGGGAGAAAGGTCCAGGCGATAGTCCATTTCGCCCCGGCTCAGCGCCCGAACCCCTTCCAGCAGCCGCTCCAGCGGCTGGACCCCGGTGCGGAAGGTGAGCCACCCCAGGAAAACAGCGAGGGCTGCCAGACCCAGTCCAATCCCCGACACCGTCGTAGCGTGTTCTATGCCCCAGCGTCCGGTTCCATAGGCCAGAACCACCGTAACGGCCGCCGGCATCGATATCCAAAAGAGGAGGAGCAGGAGCAGCCAGGAGGTTCGTTTCATCGTCGTTGTTCTCCTCGTTCGCGGGGTCGGCCGCATCCTCCGTTCGGACACAAAACATCCCCGGTCATTTCGACACGGGTATGCCGGACCCGGCTAGGGGGAGCCGGCTCCGAGGGCTTCCCGTTCGCGCAGATACCGCTCAACCATACTGGAGGGGAGCGGCACCGCCCCGTTGTCGGCGCTGATCCAGTTGTAGAGGGCCCGGGCAAAGCCCTGCAGGTTCGAGGCCTCAATGCCCAGAAGGACGGCCCTTTCCTCCGAGGTCAGGTCGAAGGCGGCCAGCGCCTCTGCCCGCCAGCCGCCCAGCAGGGCCTGGCGGAAATCGGGTTCGACCATCGCTGTACCGATCAACCGGTTCAGTTCACGGCAGGACATCGGTTTCCCTCCATTCGCTACGAAGGGACCTCTTTCGAAACGTCATCCGGATCGGGCGGTGGGCCGGCCGCTTCCCGAACTTCCTCCAGGGCCACGAGGGCCTGTCTGCGGCGTCGCTCCCGAAGGAGGCCGCCGGGCCGGCCGGTCAGCGCCCACTGTACGGTCCAGAAGGCTCCGGCAGCAACGAAGACATCTCCCGGGCTGAAGGCACCGGAAAAGGGGAAAGGAAAGGGGAGGATGAGGATATCGCTCAGAAACCACAGCCGGGTCTGCTCCTGAGGGAGGGCGAGGTCCTTGGTACCGGCGACGCGGCTTCCGGGGGCGATGGCGGCGGCGTCGCCGTGCCCGATGCGCTCCATGGTCTCCGGAGAAATGGGCATGTAGCCGCCGTTGGCCGCCATCACGACCAGGTTCAGCAGGAGGCCCAGCCCCAGGAGGGCCAGGCCGGGGATATGCCGGTTGAGCCAGACGGCCAGAAGCAGGGCCAGGTAGGAAAGGAGCAGGGCGATGGCGGGCAGGTCGAAACTCTGGCCGCGGGCCCGGGGAAAGTGCATCACCCCCAACTGGACGGCCAGGGCCAGGAGCGGAAGGGCCGGCCAGCGCAAGGGCAGCGCCGCCAGACGTGCCAGTTTCCCCCCGCGAAGCAGGGCCACGACAAAGGCCAGGAGCAGGGCCACCAGCAGGATCAAGATGACCTCCTGGGATACCTCCCCCTGCGCCCATCACCCGGGCCGGGGAGAACGATCACCCCTCCGGCCCACAACAGGGCAGGCAACAGGGGAAGAAAATCCCTTCCCGATCCCCCAGTGCCCCATAAACCAGGCCGGTGCTCCCGGAGGCAGCGTCCTTTAGCCGCCGCTTCCCGGTCCACCAGGAGCATCGGGAGCGCCCGCGCCCAGGAGCAGGGCGATCAGGCTGAGCAGGAAGAGCACCCACTTCAGGTAGCGGGGATCTGCATACCGCCCGAGCAGCACTTTGATTCGGTCACCCATGGCCACCCTCCTGTACGGCTACCGAACGTTCATCCTGGTAGCCAGTGTAGCGGGCGGCTCTTGGGGAGACTCTGAGGGAACCTCTTAGGGTGCAGGGCAACTTCTGCGGAGTTGGCCTACGAAGGGAATTTCCCCTCCCGAATCGCCTGGTAGAGGGAGCGGGTCTCTTCCGAGGGTTCGATCCCCAGTTCGCGCCGGAGGAGGCGGGAGCAGCGGTGGTAGGTGCGGAGGGCGGCGATGCGTTCGCCGGATAGGACCTGGCTGCGCATCAGGCCGCGGTAGGCTTCTTCGTTGTAATTATCCACCTGCAGGGCCCGGAGGAAAGCGCGGCGGGCCGGGTCGGCTTTCCCCTGGTTCAGGTACAGCCTTCCCAGCCGCAGGAGGGCCTGCATCCGGCGCCGGCCCAGTTCCTCCCGCCGCAGGAAGCACCACTCCCGATCGATATCTTCCAGGAAATCGCCCTGGTAGAGGTCGAGGGCCTGCTCCAGGAAGGGGATGGCCTGGGGGTCGTCGGCCGGAAATTCCTCCGCCCGGTCGAGCAGGCGCTCGAACTCCAGCACGTCGCACCAGTAGGGGACCTCCGGATTCCAGTGGTACTTTTCATCCCGGAAGAGGACGAAGAAGCAACCGAGGGCCCGGCGGGCCTGGAAGAGGGCGGCGTGAAAGGCGCTGGTCACCCGGCTGGGGCTTCGATCGGGCCAGAAGGCTAGGCCGATCTCGCCCCGGCCGGCCGGAGCGTTGAAGAACAGGAAGAAGAAGAGTTCGCGGGCCTGGCGGTAGCCCCAGGCCGAGGTGGGAATTTCCTCCTCCCCACGAAACACCCGACCTTTCCCCAGGGCTAGGATGCGGAGCGGCGGTGTCTTTTCTTCCACCACGGCCCGGGGACGCGGGCCCCGCTGCAGGCATTCCAGCACCTGGGACAGAAAGTCCTCCCCGGCCGGCCGGGGAAGTTGTTCCAGGAGGGGAAAGAGGGCCTCCCTTTCGGCCAGAAAAGGCTCCAGAATGTTCAAGCGTCGGGCCGTCTCCAGGGCCTCCTGCAGACTCTCCCGGGCCGGTTCCGGACGGTGGCTGCGGTGCAGGATAAGGGCCCGGGCCAGCAGGCTGCGCAGCCGATCGGAGTGCCAGCGGGCCTCCTCCTGGCGGCGCACGGTTTCCCCCAGACGCCGGAGCGCCTCCTCCGGCCGGCCCTCGGCCGCCTCCAGCAGGGCGATGGAAGCCTCGATGCGGGTGCGGTCCCGAGGGGAGGAGGTGGCGACAGCCAGGGCCTCCTCCAGGAGGCGACGGGCCTCGGGGAGGTTGCCTTCCTGCCGGGAGAGGTTGCCCAGGGCCTCCAGGAGGTAGGCCACCAGATCGGCGTTGTGGGCCCGGCGGGCCTGGTCCAGCCCTTCCTGGTACGCCTGCCGGGCCCGGGCGCGTTCCCCCAGGTCGCGGTAGAGGTCTCCCAGGCCGGCCTCGATCACAGCCTGGAGGCGAGGGGAAAGGGCGGTTCGAGCCGCCTCCTGAGCCTGTTCCAGAAGTTCGAGGGCCGGGAAAAGTTCCCCGCGCAAAAAGAGCCCCATGGCCAGGTTGTTCAGGATGTTGGCTTCCAGTTCCGGGCTTCCGGCAGACCGGGCCTGCTCCAGGGCCTGTTGGTAGGCGGCGTCGGCCTCCTCCATCCTCCCCTGGGCCCGCAAGCAAAAACCCAGGTCCAGGTAGGCCAGGGCCCGGTTGTAGGGGCCGGCCGTCCGGCTGTGGGCCACGGCGGCCCGGACGTGCTCCTCGGCCCCGGCAGAATCCCCCAGGGCCAGCAGACAGATCGCGGCGGTCCGATGCAGGTCCACCAGGGCCGGGAGTTCCTCTCCTTCCATCCAGGCGGCAAGGGCTTGGCGGACCGTCTCCAGCGCTTCCCGGTACTGCCCCCGCATCCGTTCCAAAACGGCCCGGTCGGCCAGGGCCTGTATCCGGCGCTCCCGGTCGCCCCTTTCGACAAAGACCTTCTCCACCCGTTGAAGGACGGGCCAGGCCCGATCTTCCTGACCTGCCTGCAAATAGACTTTGCTCAGGAAGAGAAGGAGACGGGGCCGCCGGTCAAGCAGGTCTGAGGGCAGGGCCTCAGTCCAGCGGATGAGGGTCGCGAATCGGCTGCGTTCGTACAGGCTGCGGGCCAGGGCCTCGATCTCCTCTGTGGCCTCTTCCCAGGCCTGGGCCTGGAGCAGGTGCTCCACGGCTTCCTCCTGTTCCCCCCGTGCCTGCCAGACCTGGGCGGCCCGTTGCTGCAGCCGGCGATACGCCTCCTCATCGGCGCGGGCTTCCCGGAGGAGGAATTCGCGGAAGAGGCTGTGGAAGCGGTACCACCCCCCTTCCAGCGGGATCAAAAACAGGTCGCGCCGTTCCAGGGAGGAAAGGAGCCGGGCCGAATCCCGTCGCTCCAGCAAGGCGTCGCAAAAGGGGGCATCCACCTGCCGGGGGATCGCCGCCCCGCAAAGGAAGCGACGCTCCTCGGGGTCGAGCCGGCGCAGGACCTCTTCGGCCAGGTAGTCATAGAGGTTGGGGAAGCGCGGAAGGCCGGCCAGGGCCTCCCGGATCCCCTTGCGGCCGGCCTGCGCCCGCAGCAGGATGCCGGCAATCCAGCCTTCGCTCTCTTCCACCAGTTGGCGGACCACCGCCTCGGGCAGGTCCACCTGCAGGCTCTGCCGCAGGACGGCGGAGGCTTCTTCGGCCGTGAAACGCAGGTCCTCCCGGCCGATGGCCTCGGCCTCACCGTAGGCGGCCAGGCGGGCCAGGGAAAGGGGCGGGACCGAACGGCTGGCCAGAATCAAGTGAACGTGCTCGGGAAGGTAGGCGATCAGGGTATCGAGGCAGAGGTTGACCTCCTCCTGGTCCTCCACGGTGTGGTAGTCGTCCAGGACGACCACCACATATTCGGCAATCTCCTCGCTCAGATCGTTGACCAGGAGGCCGACGGCCTCGCGGAGGCTGCCGGCCGTCGCCTCCCGCAGAAACTCTCGCGTGCGCCGGCCAAAGGAAGGAAAGTGCACCCGAACGGCCTCCACCAAATAGTCCAGGAAGGTGCGGGGGTCGCGGTCGGAGGGGTCCAAGGTATACCAGCACACCGGCAGGTCGGCGCTCCGGCTGAAATCCACCAGGAGGGAGGTCTTGCCGTAGCCGGGGCCGGCACAGACCAGGAGGAGTTTGCGGTGGATATGCTCGTGCAGCCAGTCCAGGAGACGGGGTCGGGATAGGAGGTTCGAGAGGCGGGGGAGGCGAACCTTGGTATAGACCAGGGAGGAGCGTGAACCGGCGGTGCTACTTTCCATACGCCGTTCTCCGACCGCTTTCTGCAGATGCTTCCAAGGACAAATCGATTTATATTATACCATAAGACGAGAAAGCCGGCAAACGGTCCTGCGTCGGGTGTCCCCAAAAACTTACGGTTGACAACCCTCCCCGGTTCTGCTATCATTCAAGCCCGGGAAGCCATGTCGGAACTGCTGGCCGGCGAAGGTGGTCCCGATGCGTCAACAGGAGCGTCGCCGAATTTATGTAACCGTTGCCGGCAATATCGGGGTGGGCAAGAGCACCCTGGTGGAACTCCTTTCCCGCGAGTTCGGCTGGCAACCCTACTACGAACTCGTCGCCGACCATCCTTACCTGGACGACTACTACAAGGATATGCCCCGCTGGGGCTTCCATACCCAGATCTACTTCCTCAGCCAGCGTTACGAGCAGCAGCAGGAAATCTCCGATAACCCCCTTTCAGTCTGCCAGGACCGCTCGATGTACGAGGACTATGAGATCTTTGTCAAGGGCCTGCTGGAACAGGGCATCCTCTCCCCGCGCGACTTTCAGACCTATCGCCGCCTCTTCCTGGCCCTTTCCCGAAGTGTGGACCGGCCCGATCTCCTGATCTACCTGAAGGCCTCCGTCCCCACCCTGCAGGCCCGGATCAACAACCGCTCCCGCCCTTACGAGCGAGGCATCCCGGCCGAGTACCTGGCCGCCCTCAACCGGCGCTATGAGGCCTGGATCGAGAAATGGGAACTGTGTCCGGTGATCACCTTCGACTGCGACCAACTGGACTTTGTCCACCGGGAGGAAGACCGCCGGCATATCGTTCAGCGCCTGCGAGAGTACCTGAACTATCCGGAACGATGAAGACCCGCCCTCCGCTGGCCCTGGTGATTCCCTGGTATGGTCTGGAGACGGCCGGAGGGGCCGAGTTTCATGCCCGTCGCCTGGCCGAAAGCCTGCGGGAGGCCGGCCTCTCCATCCAGGTCTTGACAACCACCGGGCGGGACGCTTTTGCCACCCGAGGAGAGGAGTACTACCCGGCCGGCCTGGAGCAGATCAACGGCGTCCCCGTACACCGCTTTCCCCTGCGCCGCCTGGACGAGCCCCCCTTTTGGGAGCAATATCCCGAACGGCTGCCCGACCGGCTGGCCTTCCCTCCGGCAGAACTCGCCTTGCTCGACGAACTGTGGGCGGAAAGCAACGCCCTCTATGCCTACCTCTGGGAACATCGCCACGACTTCCTCTTTATCTTCATGCCCTATCCCTACCCCACCACCTTCTGGGGCATCGCCCTCTTGCCGCCGGAGCGCACCTTCCTCATCCCCTGCCTGCACGATGAACCCTATGCCTACTACAGCACCTACGCCTGGGTCTTTCGCCGGGTGCACCGGGTGCTCTTCAACTCCGAGGCCGAACGCGACCTGGCCCTCCGCCTCTACAACCTGCCGCCCGAACGCACCGCCGTCCTCTGGGAAGGCGTTGACCTGCACTGGCAGGGAGACGCCGCCCGCTTCCGTGCCCGATACGGGATTTTCCCCCCCTTCCTCCTCTACGTTGGCCGGCGCGACGCCGGCAAGGGCACCCCCTTCCTTCTGAACGCCTTCTGCGAATACAAGGTGCGCCGGGGCGGTCCTCTCCGTCTGGTCCTGGCCGGCCGAAACCCCATCGAGATTCCCCCGGGTTTCGCCGACGAGGTGGTGGACCTGGGCTACCTCCCCGAACAGGAGAAACACGATGCCCTGGCCGCTGCCACCCTCTTTGTCCATCCCTCGGCCGTGGAAAGTTTCTCCATCGCCCTAATGGAGGCCTGGCTCCAGGGGACGCCCGCCCTGGTCAACGGCGACTGCACGGTCTTGCGCGAGCACGTCCTGCGCAGCGGCGGCGGCCTTCCCTATGTGGGTTATGAGGAATTTGAGGCGGCATTGGACTATCTCCTGGCCCGGCCGGCCCTGCGGGAAGCGATGGGCCGGCGGGGCCGGGCCTATGTTCGCCGGAACTTTCGCTGGGAAGAGGTGGTGAAGCGCTTCATCGCTGCGGTGTACGGGGAGTAGCCCGATTTGACGCCTCGCTGCCCCTCGTGGTATACTATCGCCCACCTGATGCCTGACACGGAGGTCACCATGCCCAGGGAACGGGTTTTTTCCGGCATTCAGCCGACCGGTATCCTCCATCTGGGAAACTACCTGGGGGCCATCAAGGGTATGGTCGAACTGGTGGATCGCTACGAGTGCATCTACGGCATCGTAGACTACCACGCCATCACCGTGCCCTTTGACCCCAGCACCATGCCGGCCAACAAATTGAACGTGGCCATCGGCTACCTGGCCGCCGGGCTGGACCCCCAGAAGGCCACCCTGATGGTGCAGTCCGACGTACCCGAGCATACCGAACTGGCCTGGCTCTTCGGCTGTATCACCTCGGTCAACAAACTGGAAGACCTCCCCACCCTGAAGGATAAACTCAACCAGACGGGAGGCTTCCTGAGCGCCGGCCTGTTGAACTATCCCGTCCTCCAGGCCGCCGACATCCTGATCTACAAGGCCACGGTGGTCCCGGTAGGCCGGGACCAGGAGGCCCACATCGAGTTCACCCGCGAGGTGGCCCGCAAGTTCAACACGACCTACGGGGAGACTTTCCCCGAGCCGGTCTCCTACTACACCCCCGCCGCCGTCGTCCCCAGCCTGACCGGCGAGGGCAAGATGAGCAAGAGCATCCCCGGCAGTTACATCGCCCTGACCGACCCGCCGGAAGTCATCTGGGAGAAACTGGCCCGCACCCTCACCGACCCGGCGCGGGTGCGCCGCAGCGACCCCGGAGAGCCGGAAAAGTGCCCGGTCATCTGGGCGCTGCACCTCATCTACACGCCGGAGGAAAAGCGAGAGGAACTGGCCCGGGGCTGCCGCACGGCCGGCATCGGCTGCCTGGAGTGCAAGCGCGTCCTGGCCGACGAAATCATCGCCGACTTGGCCCCGGTGCAGGAACGCTGGCGGTACCTCGCCGCCCATCCGGACGAGGTGCGCGAGGTATTGCGCGAAGGGGCGGCGCGGGTGCGGCCCATCGCCCAGGCCACGCTGGCCGAGGCCAAGGAGAAGATGGGGCTGGGGAAGATCTGACCTTATAACTCCAGAATCTCCGCCTGACCGCTCTCGGTATCGTAGACGGCGCAGGTGCGCCGTCCCTTCCAGCCCATCACCTCCCCGGGGTTCAGAAGCAACGTCCGCCCCACCTGCTCCAGGTGGGCTTGGTGGTCGTGCCCGTAGCAGACCAGGTCGTACACGCCCAGGGCGGCCAGGCCGGCGGCCAAGCGGGGATAGTGCACCATGGCGATGCGCCGGCCGGCCAGTTCCACCTCCCCGTATATGCCGTGCAGGGTGACCCGGCCTGCCTCCTGCGCCACCTGCGTCAGGAGGAGCATATCGCCGTCGTTGTTGCCCCGGACGGCGTGAACGGGTCCGGGGAAGCCCTCGAGGAGCGCCCGCAGGGTGAAGGGGGCGCAGAGGTCTCCGCAGAAGAGCAGGACCTCACACCCCTGGAGACGCTCCAGGGCCAGGCGCAGGTTTTCCAGATGATCGTGAACATCCGAAAGGACGGCCAGGCGCATTGTTCCACCTCCGGTTGACGCTTCGGCGGCCCTGTGTTATGATAGAATAAAATCGGATTTTGGGCAAATCTGGGAGGAAGCGCTATGGAGGAACGCCCGCTGCTCCTGGTCTATGATCAGGCTACCCAGGAACGCTGGGAGCGCCCGCTGCTGGAAGATACCCTGCTCATCGGCCGGGAAGAAAGTTGCGGATTGACGCTGGCCGACCGGCAGGTCTCGCGCCGCCACGCCACCATCTACCGGCACGGGGACCGCTACTACCTCAAGGATGAACACAGCCGCAACGGCACTTTCCTCAACGGGGAACTCCTGACCTCGCCCCGTGCCCTGGAGGACGGCGACGAGATTGCCATCGCCTCGCGCTACCGCATCACCTTCGTCGGAAGCGAATCCACGGCTCCGCTCTACCGCGCCGGCCCCTCCCGCCGGGGCATCTACCTGGATCGGGCCAGCCACCGCGTCTGGGTGGACGGCGTGGAAGTGGTCCCTCCGCTCTCGGCCGCCCAGTACCGCCTGCTGGCCTTCCTGATCGAGCGCGAGGGGGACATCTGCTCCCGCGACGAGATCGTGGACGTCGTCTGGCCGGAAGAATCCGTCGAGGGCATCACCGATCAGGCCATCGATGCCCTGGTGCGCCGGCTGCGCGCCCGGCTATCGGAAGCCAGCCCCTCCTGCCCCTATATCGAGACCGTCCGCGGCCACGGCTTTCGGCTGCGACAGCCGGAATAGGGGCGCCTGATAACCGCTGCACCACCGGCCAGGCTATGGCATAATGGGATAGAAGGGAAAATGATCGGGTTGTCAGTTATGACGGGTGGTAAATAAGGAGGCAGGGAATATGAAAGAGGGCCTAGGAATACCCCCAAACGCTTGTAGCCTCGTGATCTTAAATAAAGACAGGTTTATCCAGATTTTGCAAGCGATTGAGGCTACGGAAGGGTTGGGCTCCCTGAAGAACAGGGTGCGAAGATTGAGAGACGTTGTGATTTGCCCCCAAAACGACCGGGATGGAATACTGAACATCGATGCCAACGGAGATACAGTCTCCTTTCGGCGAGATGTCTTGGTTTCTGAATTAGACCAAATCTTGGAATCACGGACGCTGGAGAGAGCCCAATACTACCTGAAACGCCTGGAAGAGGGAATCCGAAGGATCAGAACCGGGAAAGTCAACGATATCAATCTCCTTCGCTGGAAAGAGTACGACGAGATCATCACGGATAGTCTTTGGATATTCGATAGAAGAGATTCCTCCGGTGCCCACCTCGCCTGGTATTGGGGGAACTTTATCCCGCAAATTCCTCACCAGATGATGCTGAGATATACGAAAAAAGGAGAATGGGTGCTGGATACCTTTGTCGGAAGCGGAACGACCCTGATCGAATGCCGAAGGCTCGGCAGAAATGGTATAGGGGTGGAGCTGAACCCGGAGGTTGCCAGGAGGGCGAAAGAATTTATCGCCTCGGAACCCAACCCTGACCAGGTAGTCTCCGAAGTGATTGTCGGAGATAGTAGAACGATAGATATCAAAACCCATCTGGAGCAACACCGTGTCCATCAAGTTCAACTCTTGATGATGCACCCGCCGTATCACGATATTATCAAATTTTCGGGGGATCATAGGGATCTCTCAAACGCTAGGACCGTCGAGGAATTTTTGAAAATGTTTGGGGAGGTTGTAGATAACGCCACACCTCACCTGGAGGAAGGAAGATATCTGGTTCTGGTAATTGGCGACAAGTACTCCAGGGGAGAGTGGATCCCCCTGGGCTTTTATTGTATGCAGGAAGTTTTGAGGAGAGGATATGTTTTGAAGAGCATTATCGTAAAAAACTTTGAGGGGACGAGAGGGAAAAGGAATCAGCAAGAACTCTGGAGGTACCGGGCCCTGGTCGGCGGGTTCTACGTCTTCAAGCATGAGTACATATTCTTGTTTAGAAAGCGGAGCACGATGTGAGAACCCACGTCTTTATTGTGAATAATGATACTTTCCCCATCCATTTGCAGTACCTCTTTGCAGGTACAGGTGCCGGAAACCAGGATTCTCATGTCGGTTTGCTATCAGACATCAAGCGCGTTAGGGTAGGGGATTTGGTGCTCTTTTATATTGAAGCACCTCCAAGGGAAAAGGGTGGCTTTTACGGAATTTTCAAGGTCGCCGATCAGCAGCCTCTGGTGTTTCACGTCCAAGGTCAGGGTGCTATGCAACCCAATTTAAGGAAGAAACTTATCTATCGCACCCTGATTGAACCATACGAGGTCTACTCCGAAGGAGTATTGGAGTGGGAGGCCCTGGACAAGTTGCCTGTGTATGCGACCGAGGTCCAGTGGAGTTTGATCTACAGAAAATTAAGGGGAAAAAGAGGGTGCACGCCTATACTCCCCTGGGAAGCCCAAAGATTAACGGATATGATAAGGGACAAAAATCGGGGAGTACCGATCGCTGACCCCCGGTTCACCGGTGTCCTCCAATGGGATCCGAGTTCCCGAAGGATTACTCCAGGCCAGGCTACAAGGCAATCTTACCCTTATCCACGCAACTTCAACTTCAATGTGCTGAAGGAGATCTGCGATAGGCAGAGGGCTTACAATCAGAAGCAAATTTCGTTGCCTATCCTTTACTTTGAGTTTACGGTATCATGCGGAAGTAGGATAGATTTCTGCAAAATTGATTATTCGACGCCAGGGTTGCCGCTCTTCTCGGGCAAAAAGCCGGCCTGATGCAGGAAACCATCGCCATCCTGGATTACGGCTCCCAGTACACCCTCCTGATCGCCCGGCGGGTGCGGGAAGCGCACGTCTACTGCGAAATCTTCCCCTGGGATGCCCCGGCCGAGGCGGTGTCCGCCCTGAAGCCGCGGGGTTACATCCTTTCCGGAGGGCCGGCCAGCGTCTACGCCCCGGACGCCCCCCGTCTCCCACCCTACGTTCTGGAGAGCGGCCGGCCGGTCCTGGGTATCTGCTACGGCATGCAACTCCTGGCCCGGGTCCTGGGCGGAGAGGTCTTGCCCGCCGCCGCCCGCGAGTACGGGCCGGCCGAGGTCACCTGGCTCCGCCCCGAAGACCCTCTGGTGCAGGGCCTGCCCTCCCCCATGCCGGTGTGGATGAGCCACGGCGACCGGGTCGCCACCCTGCCGGAAGGCTTCCTTCCCCTGGCCGGGAGCGCCAACGCCCCCATCGCCGCCATGGTCCACCCCCGGCGCCGCCTCTACGGCCTCCAGTTCCACCCCGAGGTGGCCCACACTCCCCAGGGCCTGTCGCTCCTGCGTAACTTTCTCTACCGGGTCTGCGGCTGTTCCGGCACCTGGACCCCCCAGGCCTTTATTCCGGCGACGGTGGCCGGCCTGCGGGAGCGAATCGGCCGGGAGCGCGTCATCTGCGGCTTGAGCGGAGGCGTGGACTCGGCCGTCACGGCCCTCCTCCTCTGGCAGGCCGTGGGGGAACAACTGACCTGCATCCTGGTGGATACCGGCCTCCTGCGCCGGGGCGAGGCCGAACAGGTGGCGGCCTTTTTCCGGGGGAAAACGGGCATCCCCCTGCTCGCCGTGGACGCCTCGGCCGAGTTCTTTGCCGTCCTGGCCGGGGTCACCGATCCGGAAGAAAAGCGCCGGCGCATCGGGGAGCGTTTCATCCGGGTCTTTGAACGCGAGGCCCAGAAACTGGGGCCGGTGCGCTTCCTGGCCCAGGGAACGCTTTACCCCGACGTGATCGAGAGCGCCGGAGGAGGGCGAGGGGGAGGCGGGCCGGCCGCCCGCATCAAGACCCATCACAACGTCGGCGGGCTGCCCGAGGAGATGCACCTGGAACTCGTGGAGCCGCTGCGCCTGCTCTTCAAAGACGAGGTGCGCGCCATCGGGGAAGCGCTGGGATTGCCGGAGGAAATCGTCTGGCGGCATCCCTTCCCCGGACCGGGGCTGGCCGTGCGCGTGCTGGGGGAGGTGACGCCGGCGCGGGTGGCCACCCTTCGGCAGGCCGACGCCATCGTGGTGGAGGAATTGCAGCGGGCCGGCCTCTACCGCCGGACGGCGCAGGCCTTTGCCGTCCTCCTGCCCATCCGCAGCGTCGGCGTCATGGGCGACGGGCGTACTTACCAGGAGGTGGTGGCGGTGCGGGCGGTGACCAGCGAGGACTTTATGACCGCCGACTGGGCCCGCCTGCCGCACGAGGTCCTGGCCGAGATCGGCCGGCGCATCGTTAACGAGGTGCCGGGGGTCAACCGTGTGGTCTATGACATCTCCAGCAAGCCGCCGGCGACGATCGAGTGGGAGTAGGGGTACGGCATGGCCGCGCCCCTACCTCCTCCTGGTCCTCCTGGCCGTGCTCCTGGCCGGCTGCGCCCTACAGCCGGCTCCACCATCTCTCCCGCCTCCGCCGGCCACCTCCACGCCGACCGGCCGGCCTTCCCCCTCTCCCCAGACTACGGCCACCCCCTCTCCTCAACCCACCCCCACGGCACCGATCCCGACGACCCTCCCCCTCCCCACCCCTTCCGGCGAAGAACCTCCCGGCTTCCTCTGGCGCATCGTCGGGGGAACGGGGGGCCGGCCCGGCCTGCCCCGGGGGATGGACGTTGGACCCGACGGCCGGCTCTACGTGGCCGACGAATGGGCCGGCCTCCTGGTCATCTCGCCCACCGGGGAAATCCTCACCACCTTCGAGACGGGAGGGGCCGGCGATGTCCAGGCGGCGGACGGCACGCTCTACCTGGCCCTTCCGGGCGCGCACGCCGTCCTGGTCCTTTCTCCGGAAGGGGAGGTGCTGGGCCGCTGGGGAGAGGCCGGCTCCGGAGAAGGCCAGTTCGGCCTCTCCAGCCCGGAGCATCTGGCGGTCTGCCCCGATGGGCGCATCTATGTGGCCGACCTGAACGAGTGTCCCGACGGCAGCACCTGTGAGCGCATCCAGGTCTTTAGCGCCGAGGGCCGCTTCCTGGCGGCCTGGAACCTTTCCGAAATCGATCCGGCCTTCCTGGTCTCCGGAATGGATTGCGGGGACGACGGCCGGCTGTACCTCCTGGGGGCGGTGGGGGGCTATATCCTGGTGCTGGACGGCGAGGGCCGGCATCTGGAGGACCTCGGCCGGGAAGCGCTGGCCGGGAGCGTCCCCCAGGGCCTGGCCCTCGGGCCGGCCGGTGAGATCGTGGTGGGCACCTGGGGCGGCCAGGTGCTACGCCTGGACTCGCAAGGAAAGCGGCGGGCCGCCTGGGGAGAGCCCTGGAGCGGGGTAGGAGTGCCGGCGGCGGGGCAATTCGCCATTGTCCAGGATGTGGCGGTAGACTCATCCGGCCATATCTATGTCAGCGATTGGGGCGGCGGCTACGCCGGCATCACCCGATTTTCCTTCCCTTGAAATCGGCCAACCTATCCCTCGAACGTTTGGTGGACAAGACGGTGAACAACCTGAAAGACTCCAAGGAAGGTAAATATCGTATACAGTCGTAGGGCGGTGGATTGTGGAAAGGGAGGAAGAAGAGGGCAAAAGCAAGCCCTTTCTGCCGGCCGGAGAAGGTGGAGAAGGGGTGAGCGGTCGGCCCTTTCCTCGGTGTTCATGGAGGCAAAAAGTTTCTCCGAAGTGAATTATCCCCAAAATCGGACACTTTTCCACCGCTCCGGGGAAGTTATCCACAGAAAACATCTCGAACAGGTGTCCGCCTCAGGCGGCTGGACCACTAGCGGTAGTTTGAGGACGGCCTGGAGACAACTAAAGGTGGCCGGCGCCGGCCGGCTGTGGAAATGTGGAAGGAGGGGAGGGTGCAGAAAAGTGTATACAATTTGCCGGACGATGCTTTTTGTGGTACGATAGATCGGTCTACAGAGCAGGTACTGGCGATGGAACTTTCCGAGCGCTTTTCCGGATGGCTGGCGGCGCTGGAAGCGGAGATGCGGGCCTGTTTCCCTGCCCCGCCGCCGGCCCTGCTCCCCTTCTACGGCATGATGGCCTACCATCTGGGCTGGCAGGATGCTTCCTTTCGCCCTAGGGAAGGCCCTGCCGGAAAGCGGCTGCGGCCGCTCCTCTGCCTGCTGGCCGTGGAAGCGGTCGGCGGGCAATGGGAACGGGCCCTGCCGGCCGCGGCGGCGGTGGAACTGGTGCATAACTTTTCCCTGATACACGATGACATTGAGGACCGCAGTCCCCTGCGGCGGGGCCGGCCCACCCTCTGGAGGCTCTGGGGACTGCCCCAGGCCCTCAACGCCGGGGACGGCCTGTTCACCCTGGCCCGGGCCGCCCTTCTGCGATTGCGGGAGTACGGTTTCCCGGCCGAGACCGTCCTGGAGGCCGCCGCCCTTCTGGACCGGGCCGTCCTGCGTCTGTGCGAGGGGCAATATCTGGACCTTTCCTTCGAAGGCCGGCTGGACGTGGACGAGGCCGCCTACCTGGGGATGATCGCCGCCAAGACGGCGGCCCTCCTGGAGGCCGCCCTGGAACTGGGGGCGCTCCTGGGCGGGGGCGATGCGGAAGCGCGGGCCGCGCTCCGCTCCTACGGGCATGCCCTGGGGCTGGCCTTCCAGGTGCAGGACGATATCCTAGGGGTCTGGGGACGGGAAGAGCGCACCGGCAAACCCCAGGCCGCCGACGTCGTGGAGCGGAAACTGGGCCTTCCGGCCGTCTATGCCCTGGGGCGGGCCGGGCCGGCCGGCCGGGACATCCTGGAGCACGTGTACGGCGGCCGGGGGGCGGTGACGCCGGAAGAGGTGGACGCCGTCCTGGCGGTGCTGGAGGAACTCGGCGCCCGAGGCTATGCCGAAGGCGTGGCAGCCCGGTATTGCGAGGAGGCGCTGGCGGCGCTGGGCCGATTGCCGGCCGGCCCGGCCCGGGAGTCGCTCGAGGAGGTGGCCCGGTCCCTCCTGGGACGGGAGGCGTAGGCCGGCTAATAGCCTTTCGCCGCCCCGACCAGCGCCCGGAAGAGGGCCAGGTGCGCTTCGCGCCCGCTCAGCCGTTCCGGATGCCACTGCACACCCAGGAGAAAGCGCTTCCCCTCCCCTTCCACCGCCTCGATCACCCCGTCCGGGGCACGGGCCACCACCCGCAACCCTTTCCCCGGCCGTCCCACCGCCTGGTGGTGCGAGGAGTTGACCTCCAGTTCTTCCCGCCCCACAATCCCGGCCAGGCGCGATCCCGGTTCGATTCGCACGGGGTGAAACGTCTCCTTGGGGGCGTGGGAGAGTGCTCCGGCCACCTGGGAGGGGATGTCCTGGATGAGGTCGCCTCCCAGGGCTATGTTGAGCAACTGGCAACCCATGCAGACGGCCAGGATGGGGATGGGGGAGGCCAGGGCCATCTCTGCCAGGAGGCGGTCGCCTGCCAGCCGGCGCGGGTCGGCCAACTTTGTGCTGGGGTGGGGCTCCTGGCCGTACCAATCCGGCGGCAGGTCCAGGCCGCCGGTGAGGATCAGGCCGTCCAGCCGCCCCAACAGGGCGGCCAGGGCCTCGCGCTCCGTCAGGGGTGGGATGAGGAGGGGGGTGCCGCCGGCCTGGATGACGGCCTCGACGTAGGCGGGGAAGACGCCCACCACCTCCCCCCATTCCGTCCGGTAAAAGTCGCCGTTCAGTCCGACCAGGGGCATCCGCACATCCTACCGGGAGATCAGGTGGGCGATGGTCACGCCCTCGCCGCCGTCGCGTTCGGCGGCGCCCTCGAAGGAGGCCACCAGGGGATGGGAGGCCAGGATTTCCCGCACCACCCGGCGCAGCGTTCCGGTGCCCTTGCCGTGGATGATTCGGACAAAGGGCAGGCCGGCCAGGTAGGCATCGTTCAGATAGCGTTCCAGGGCTTGCTCGGCCTCGGCGACCCGCCAGCCGCGAATCTCCAGTTCCAGGGGGACGGAGGGGGGCGGGGCAGGGAGGTGCACGGCCGAGCGGGCGGGCGTCTCCGGCCGGCCGGTCCTGCGGAGATCCTCCAGCGGCCGGCGCATCTTGAAGCGGCCCACCAGGAGTTCCACCTGGCCCTCGGCGTCGGGCGAGGAAAGCACTTCTGCGGATGTGCCCAGGCTTTCCACCCAGACGGCATCCCCGGGCTGCAGGGGTTGCATCCCGATCTCCTCGCGGACAACCCGGGCTTCCGGCGGGGTCGGCGGGACCTCCGGCAGCACCTCCTCCGCCTCCTCCAGTCGTCTCCGGGCCTGGGCCAGTTCCTCCCGGGTGAGGCCGGCGCGGGAGACCTCACGCTGGAGCGCCTCCAGCCGGGCGCGCATCTCCTCCAGGGCCTTTTCCGCCTCCGCCCGGGCCTGGGCCAGAATCTCGTGCCGGCGACGTTCCAGGTCGTGGATCTCCCGTTCCAGGCGTTTTTCCAGGTAGCGGGCGTGCTCGCGGGCGGCGGCGGCTTCCTCCAGGGCGGCGTGCATCTCATCCCGCTCCCGCTGGATTTCCTGGAGGAGGCTTTCCACCTGAAGTTCCTCCGGGCGCAGCCAGCGGCGTGCCCGTTCGATGATGGCCGGATCCAACCCCAGCCGGCCGGCGATGGCCAGGGCGTTGGAACGCCCCGGCAGCCCGATGGTCAGCACATAGGTGGGGGAGAGCGTCTCCACGTCAAACTCCACGCAGGCGTTCTCCACGCCGGGGGTGGCATAGGCATAGGCCTTGAGTTCGGAGTGGTGGGTGGTCACCAGCGTCAGGCAGCCCCGCTCCAGGAGGGCCTCGATCAGGGCCCGGGCCAGGGCCGAGCCTTCGACCGGGTCCGTGCCGGCTCCCAGTTCGTCGAGCAGGACCAGGGAATCGTCCCCGGCCTTCTGGAGGACTTTGATGATGCGGGTCATGTGGGCAGAGAAGGTGGAGAGGCTCTGTTCGATGGATTGTTCGTCGCCGATGTCGGCAAAGACCTGGCCCACGACCGGGATGCGGGAACCTTTCCCGGCCGGCAGGTGCATCCCGGCCTGGGCCATGAGGTTGAGGAGGCCCACCGTCTTCAGGGCCACCGTCTTGCCGCCGGTGTTCGGCCCGGTGATCACGAGGACGCGGAAATCCCCCCCGACGTATACGTCAATCGGCACGACCGCGGCCGGGTTCAGGAGCGGATGGCGGGCCTGCTTCAGGGAAAGGGGCGGTTCGCCGGGGGGCAAGGGGGAAGCGGCCGAAGCGTCCGGCGCGGCCTCGGTCGGCGGAAGGAGAAGGTAGCGTCCTTCCCGGCGCACGACCAGGGCCGGCTCGGAGGCCTCCAGTTCCAGGCTGAAGTGCGCCCGGGCCAGGATGAGGTCCATCCGGGCCAGCGTCTCCACCGTTCGGCGGATGGCCGCTCCGGCCCCGGCTACCTGCTCCGAGAGTTCCTGGAGGATACGGCGAACCTCTTCCTCCTCGGCCAGTTGCAGTTCCCGCAGTTCGTTGCCCATCTCCACCACTTCCAGCGGCTCGATGTAGAGGGTAGCGCCGCTGGCCGAATGGTCGTGGACCAGGCCGCGCAGCCGGCGTTTGCTATCGGCACGCACCGCCAGCACATAGCGGCCCTGACGCTGGGTGATGATCGGCTCCTGGAGGATGGCCCGGTAGCGCTGAAGGAGGGATTGCATCCGCTCCTGGAGGCGGTTCTGGAGGGTACGGATCTCGGCCCGGATGGCTCCCAGGCGGGGGCTGGCGCCATCCAGCACCTCGCCCTGAGGTCCGATGCATCGGGCGATGGCCTGCTGGAGGGCCGGCAGGGGATAGAGGTCGGGAATCAGGAGGCGCAGCATGGGGAAGGTCTCGTCCAGGTGCTGGAGCGCCCGTTGCAGCCGGCCGGCCGCCTGGAGGGTGGAGAGGATATCCAGGAACTGGTGCGCTTCCAGGGCGCCCTGGCGTTCGGCCCGGTCCACAAGCGGCCGGACGTCGTGGGCGCCCCCGAGGCCGAGGGAGGAGCCGGCCCGGATCAGGCGGACGGCCTCGCTGGTGGCGGCCTGCCGGCGGCGGACCTCCTCCGGATCGGCGCTGGGGTGCAGGGCCAGGGCGGCTTCCCGGCCGGCGGAGAAAGAGGTATGGCGGGCCAGCCGTTCCAGGATTTTCGGGTATTCCAGGGCGATGAGCGAAGGCTCGTGCATGGTTAGGGGGCCTGGGGGGCCAGAAAGGTCGGCAGTTCGGGCAGCCAGAAACGGAAGGTGGCAAGGAGGGTCGAGCGGGTGCTGTCGAAGAGGCGGAGGAGGAAAGAAGTTCCGGCCTGCCGCTGAAGCACACCGACAAAGGCCCATTCGGGCACGCTCACGCTCCCCAGGAGCGATTTCAAGATAAAGGCCGCCAGGGCGGTGATGACCAGGGCGCTGACCAGGCCCAGGGCGGTCCCGCCGATCTTGTCCAGGGCGAGCAGGGAAGCCCGGATTTTCAGGTGGCCGACCAGGAAGTGGAGGAGGGTAAAGAAGATGGCCGTGGCCAGCACCAAGGTGATGAGAAAGCCCCAGGCGCTGGCGATGCGTTCGGCCTCAGGCCCCCGGCTGCCGACCTGTTGCCGAATCAGGCTCCCTATATAGTCCCCGTAGAGGGAAGCCACGATGACACCCAGGTAGAGGGAAATCAGAAGCCAAATTTCTTTGAGCAACCCCATCCCAAAGCCCAGCACGACCAGGCCCAGGAACAGGAATCCCAGGAAGATGTCCAGCCAGGGGATAGCATACAAAAAGGCCGCCATCGCTTACCTCACATTCTACGCCCTCTCAGGATACCGGTTTTTCCCCCTTTTGTCAAGCGGGTCGTTTTTTCAAACCCGCGCCCATTTGACAACACAGGCCGCCGGTGGTATACTTTACAGGGCAAAATAATTGTACGTTGAAATATTCTCATCGGGCCGGCCGCGAGGTGTTCCTGGGGGTATCCCCGGCCGGCCCCTTTGGAGGCTGGGTATAAGGCCCCGTGCTGAAGCCGGGGCCGGCGGATCAAAATTTCGGGTCGTCGATATGTTACGGTTGCTTCGTTACCTGAAACCGTTCCTTCCTCAGGTTCTGGCCATCGTGGTCCTGCTCTTTATCCAGGCCAATGCCGACCTGGCCCTCCCGGACTATATGTCCCGCATCGTCAATGTGGGCATCCAGCAGGGAGGTGTGGAGAGCGTCATTCCGGAGGCCCTGCGCCGGAGCACCCTGGAGCGCCTGGCCCTCTTCCTCACCCCGGCGGAGCAGGCCGACCTCCAGAGCCAATACCGGCTGGTGGACCGCTCCTCGCCCGACTATGCGGCCTATCTCCAGCGGTACCCGGCGCTGGACCGGGAGCCCATCTACGTCCTGCGGGGAGGCCCGGCGGCTCTGGAGAGCCTTCGGCCGGCGCTGGCCCGAGCCCTGCTCATCGTCTTCGGCATCGAGCAACTCCAGGCCCATCCGGAGCAGGCCCAGGCCCTGATGCCGGGGTGGAGCGGCTTCGACCTCTCCCAACTCCCGCCGGGAACGGACCTCTTCGCCTTCCTGAGCCGGTTGCCGGCAGAGCAGCGCGCTCAGGTCGGCGCGGCCGTGGACCGCCGCTTTGCCGCCCTGGGCGGCGAACGGGCGCTTCTCCAGGCGGCGGCCCGGGCGGTCCGGGCGGAATACCAGGCCCTGGGCATAGATATGCTTCAGGTGCAGAACACCTACCTCCTGGGCGTGGGCGGGCAGATGCTTCTCATTACCATGCTCTCGGCCGTCGCCACCATCACCGTCGGCTTCCTGGCGGCCCGCACCGCGGCCGGCCTGGCCCGCAACCTGCGCCACCTCTTCTTCGCCCAAGTGATGTCCTTTTCCGGCGTCGAACTGGATCGCTTCTCCACTGCCTCCCTGATCACCCGCTCCACCAACGACATCACCCAGATTCAGACGGTCATGGTCTTTTTGCTCCGCATGCTCTTTTTTGCCCCCCTCATCGGCATCGGCGGGGTGATCCGCGCCCTGAGCAAGAGCCCCTCGATGTGGTGGACCATCGCCCTTGCCGTGCTGGTGCTGGTGGGCACCATGGCCCTCATCTTCTACATTACGCTGCCTCGTTTCCGGCTGATTCAGGACCTGGTGGACCGCCTGAACCGGATCGCCCGCGAAAACCTCTCCGGCATGATGGTGGTGCGCGCCTTCAACCGCCAGAAGCACGAGGAGGAGCGTTTTGATCGAGCGAACCGCGACTTGGCCCGGACCAGCCTCTTCGTCAACCGCGTCAGCCTGATCATGATGCCGGGGATGACGCTCCTCATGAACGGCCTCACCATCCTCATTATCTGGATCGGCAGCCACCAGGTGGCCCAGTCCACGCTCCAGATCGGCGATATGATGGCCTTTATGCAGTACGCCATCCAGATCGTCTTTGCCTTCAGCATGCTCTCCATGCTCTTTGTCATGCTTCCCCGGGTGGACGTCGCCGCCAACCGGGTGGCCGAGGTGCTGGAGACCGAGGTCGCCATCCGCGATCCGGAACATCCCCGGCCGTTCCCCGAGCCCTTTGAGGCGAGCATCGAGTTTCGCCACGTCTCCTTCCGCTATCCGGGGGCCGAGGAGTGTGTGCTCCACGACATCTCCTTCACCATCCCGGCCGGCCAGACGGTGGGCATCATCGGCACGACCGGCTCCGGCAAGTCCACCCTGGTCAACCTGATACCCCGCTTCTACGACGTGACCGAGGGGGCCGTCTACATCGGCGGCATGGATGTCCGCCGGGTGCGCCTGAGCGACCTGCGCGACCGCATCGGCTACGTTCCCCAGCAGAGCAACCTCTTCAGCGGAACGGTGGAGAGCAACCTGCGCTACGCCGAGGAGGGGGCCGATGAGGAGACCATGCGGCTGGCGCTGGAGATCGCCCAGGCCGACGATTTTATCCTCGCCCGGCCGGAAGGCCTGGAGGCCGAGGTATCCCAGGGTGGGGTCAACTTCTCCGGCGGGCAGAAGCAGCGCCTGAGCATCGCCCGCGCCCTGGTCAAGCGGCCGCTGATCTATATCTTCGACGACAGTTTCTCCTCCCTGGACTATAAGACCGATGCCCGTCTGCGCCGCGCCCTGCGGAAGTATGTGGCGGGGAGCACGGTGATCATCGTCTCCCAGCGGGTGGCGACGATCAAGGATGCCGACCAGATCCTCGTGCTGGACGAAGGGCGCCTGATCGGCCAGGGGACGCACGAGGAACTCCTGGAGCGGTGCGCGGTCTATCGGGAGATCGCCTGCTCGCAACTCAAGTTACAGGAGGTGCTGGTATGATGCCGCCCCATGCCTCCCAAGGGGCGCCTCCCCTCCGCCCCGGCCTTCCCGGCCGTGGCCCCCTGGGTGGGCGCGGCCCGATGGGCCGTGGACCGCTGATGCTGGGGCCGGTGGAGAAGCCGCGCGATTTCGCCGGCACCCTCCGCAAACTGTTCGCCTATCTGGGCCCCCACCGGCTGACCATCCTCTTCGTCCTCCTGCTGGCCGCCGGCTCCACCGTCTTTGTCATCTTCGGGCCGAAGGTCCTGGGCACGGCGACGACGAAACTCCTGGAAGGGCTGATGGCCCAACTGGCCGGCACAGGGGGCATCGATTTTCCGGGCATCGGGCAAATCCTGCTCACCGTCCTGGGGCTCTATCTCCTCTCGGCGGGGTTGAGTTACGCCCAGGGCTGGCTGATGACCAACGTGTCCGTCCACATCACCTACCAGTTGCGCCGGGACATCATGGCCAAGATTCACCGCATGCCCTTCCGCTACTTTGACGGCACGACCCACGGCGAAGTCCTTTCCCGCCTGACCAACGATGTGGACACCCTCAACCAGACCCTCAACCAGAGTCTGATGCAGATCGTCACCTCTTTCGTCTCCGTTGTCGGCACGCTGGTGATGATGCTGACCATCAGTTGGCAGATGACCCTGGTGGCGCTGCTCATGATTCCCCTCTCCTCCGGTGTGGTGGCCCTGGTCATTCGCTACTCCCAGAAGTATTTTGCCCGGCAACAGGCCTACCTGGGCAACGTCAACGGACATGTGGAGGAGACCTTCGGCGGGCATGTGATCGTCAAGGCCTTCAACGGCGAGGAAAAGAGCCTCCGCAAATTTGACCGCTACAACGAGGCCCTCTACGGCGTGGCCTGGAAGGCCCAGTTCCTCTCCGGCATCATCATGCCGGCCATGCGGCTCATCGGCAACCTGGGATACGTGGGGGTGGTCGTCCTGGGCGGCTACCTGGCCGTCCAGGGACGGCTGGCCCTGGGGGACGTCCAGGCCTTTACTCAGTACGTCCATTCCTTCACCCAGCCCATCACCCAACTGGCCAATATCTCCAACGTCCTCCAGCAGATGGTGGCGGCGGCGGAGCGGGTGTTCGAGTTCCTGGCCGAGGAGGAGGAGACGGCCGATACCGACCGGCCGGTCCATCTGGAAAAGGTGGAAGGACGGGTCGAGTTCCGCGACGTCCACTTCCGTTATCTGCCCGACCGGCCGATCATCCGGGGATTTTCCGCCACGATTCGCCCCGGCCAGAAGGTGGCCATCGTGGGGCCGACCGGGGCGGGCAAGACCACCCTGGTCAAACTGCTGATGCGCTTTTACGATGTGGACGAGGGGGCCATCCTGGTGGACGGCCATGACGTCCGCCGGTTGACCCGCGCCGGCCTGCGCCGCCTCTTCGGCATGGTCCTCCAGGATACCTGGCTCTTCAACGGCACGGTGCTGGACAACATCCGTTACGGGCGGGAAGAGGCCACCGAGGAGGAGGTCATCCGGGCCGCCCGGACGGCCCACATCGACCGATTCATCCGTACCCTGCCCGAGGGGTATCAGACGGTCATCAACGAGGAGATGACCAACCTCTCCCAGGGGCAGAAGCAGTTGCTGACCATCGCCCGGGCCGTCCTGGCCGATCCGCCCATGCTCATCCTGGACGAGGCCACCAGTTCGGTGGACACCCACACCGAGTTGCTGATTCAGGAGGCGATGGACGGCCTGATGCGGGGCCGCACCAGTTTCGTCATCGCCCACCGCCTTTCTACGATTCGCAACGCCGACCTGATTCTGGTGATTCGCGACGGCAACATCGTGGAGCAGGGGACGCACGAGGAGTTGCTGGCTAGGGGAGGGTTTTACGCCGAACTTTACAACAGCCAGTTCGAGCCGGTTGGGGAAGAGTTTTCCCGCTGAATCGCGGGGGGCTTGCGGCCGCCGGCTCCCCGGTTGCCGGAGTGGGGGAGGGAGGCGGAGGGGCAGTTTCCTCCTGCCGGAGGTCCGGGACGGCGACCTGGACGCCCAGGGCAAAGGCCAGGCTGACCAGCGCCCCGAAGGCCGTGGCCCAGGAGGGACCGAGCCACTGGGCCAGTCCGCCGGCCAGAAGCGACATGAGCGGCGTGGTCCCGAAGAACATCATCATATAGACCCCCATCACCCGGCCGCGCAACTGGTCGGGGACGATGGTCTGGATGAGGGTATTGCTGGTCGAGTTCTGGGTGACGAAGCCGAACCCGGCCAGGGCGAGCGACAGGAGGGCGAGGGAGAGGTAGGGCGAAAAGGCCAGCCCCAGCACGGCCGCGGGGAAGAGGAGGCTTCCGGCCGCGAGCAGGAGGCCCTTGCGGCGGCTCCGTCCCAGGGAAGCCACCCCGAGGGCACCGCCCACCGCTCCGATGCCTACCGCCGTCTGCAACAGGCCCACCCCGGACTCGCCGATGTGCAGGAGGTCTATGGCGAAGGCCGGCAGGAGGACCGAGTAGGAGAAGCCGAAGATGGAGGAGACGGCCACCAGGGCGATGATGGTGCGGACGACGGTATGTCCCCCGATATACTTCAGCCCCGCGCGCAACTGCACCGTGAGCGGCTCCGCCTGCAACGGCGGCCGGCCTTCCGGCATCCGCATCCGAAGGAGGGCCAAGATGACGGCCAGGAAGGAAACTCCGTTCAGGACGAAACACCAGGCCGGGTGCAAAAAGGCCAGGATCAGGCCGGCCGCGGCCGGCCCGACGATGCGGGCCAGGTTGAGCATCATCGAGTTCAGGGCGATGGCGTTCATCAGGTCCCGGCGGTCCTCGACCAGTTCCACGGCCAGGGCCTGGCGGGTCGGGGCATCGAAGGAGTTGGCGATGCCCAGCGCCGTCGCCAGCAGGACGATGTGCCAGAACTGGACGACCCCGGTGGCGACGAGCGCGGCCAGAACCAGGGCGAAGAGCATCATCGCCGACTGGGTGGCGAGCAGGATGCGCCGTTTATTGAAGCGGTCGGCCAGGGCGCCGGCCGGGAGCATGAGGAACAGGGTGGGAATCGAGCCGGCGAAGGAGATCGTCCCCAGGGCGATCTTGGAGTGATCCGTCAGGAGGTAGACGACCACCTGCTGGGCCACCGACTGCATCCAAGTGCCCATCAGCGAGATGGTCTGGCCGAGGAACCAGAGACGGTAGTTGCGATAGCGGAGGGCCGAAAAGGTCGTCGCTCCGCGTTGCTTTGCCGCCGCCAGCAGGCGAGCCAGGGTTGCCGTCATCGGCCGCGCTCCTACCTTGGAGAACCGGTATCCGCCGCCATTATACCACAGCCGCTCGAACCAGGCGCAGGGGGATAGGTGGGGGGCAGGCGAAGGCATGGCCGTGGGGGTAGGCGGAAGCACGGCCTTCGCCTACCCCCACGGCTTCGGGTGGGAACTTTACGGAACTCGGTGCTTCATCACCAGCGGCAGGTAAAGCCCAAAGGTCGGAGGGGGTGGAGCCACCCGCCGGATGCCATACCAGTAGCCGGCCCCGAGGCGATGGCTGCCGCCGGCGGCCGGTCCGATGGCGAACTGTCCCAGGGTGCTGTTGACCAGGTGGCTGCCGGAGGACATCCACTCCCGCCCTCCGCCGGCCACCACATGCCAGGAGAGGTCATGGTTCGATGACTGCGCCCAGGCGACTCCGGCCAGAAGCAGGCCAAGGAGCGCCGTCAACGCTATGGCCCATCGTTTGCCCCGGTTCATCGCTTTCCTCCTTGCTTCCCCTCCGGTCCCGTAAAAGGACGGAAGGGAAAAGGCTCATTGCAGGATGACGAGCACCGGGATGATGCCGGTGCCCTTGTCCAGCGAACCCAGGGCCTTGCCGATGATCGTGCCGGACGGATAGACGGGATAGCCCATGATGTAGGTCGGCTGCGCCCGCATGGCATAGCCGGCATGGGGCGAACTGACCAGCAGGTCGCCGGGCCGGATGGGGCCGTAGGAAGCGTCCACCTTGATGGCCTTGTAAGCCCCCAGCGTGACCACCAGGAGGTAGTCGCCCCGGTGCACGGTGAGAACATCCTGATCCGGAACGTGTACCCGGGCCTTGGGGGCCCGTGTGGAGGTAGGATCGCTCAGGAGGGCCTCATCCACGTCCTCGATCACCTGGCGGACATCCACCACGCCGACCACGCCGGTGGCATAGGCCGAGGTGGCCTTGCGCACCTGCATGACCGGAATCTCTCCCAGCACCGGCGTGGTGTAGCCGACGACGACGACCACATCGCCCTGCTCCAGCGGTTCGTCATCTACGCTTATGCAGATCTCGGAGACGTAGCCGGTCTTGGTGCCCCAGAAGTAACTGGTGCCGTAGACGGTGAGACCCGGTGCGGTGGTGCCGCTCGAGTTCCAAGCATAGACACTGTAGTACGAGGTGTTGTTATTCCAACCGTAGACCCCGGCACCGCTGGAGGCGGAACCGCGGGTGCCGATGTAGGAGGTGCCGGCGGCCAGGCCGATGGTGCCGGCCCCGACGCTGCCGCCGGCATTGCCATAGATGGCCCAGGCATCCACGGTGACATCGCCGCGGAAGGCGGTATCACCGGACGTCAGAGATACCCCGGCCCCGGAGCAGGTTTGGGTATAGCCGCAGAGGTTCGAGGGGCCGGTAGGGCCGGTGGGGCCGGTCGCCCCGGTGGGACCGGCCGGGCCTTGCGGACCCTGAGGCCCCTGGGGGCCGGTGGCTCCGGTCGCCCCGGTGGGACCGGCCGGGCCTTGCGGACCTTGAGGCCCCTGGGGGCCGGTGGCTCCGGTCGCCCCGGTGGCTCCGGTCGGGCCGCTCGGACCGCTCGGTCCGCTGGGTCCACTGGCACCGGTGGCTCCCGTCGCCCCGGTCGCGCCGGTCGCCCCGGTGGGGCCGGTGGCTCCGGTAGCGCCCGTGGCCCCGGTCGCCCCCGTCGCTCCGGTTGCGCCGGTAGGTCCGGTGGGTCCACTTGGGCCGCTGGGGCCGCTCGGTCCGGAGGGTCCGCTGGCGCCGGTCGGGCCGGTCGCCCCGGTTGCGCCAACGGGTCCGGTGGGGCCGCTGGGGCCGCTGGGTCCGCTCGGTCCGGAGGGTCCGCTGGCTCCGGTCGGGCCGGCCGGGCCCGAAGGTCCGCTGGGTCCTACCGGGCCGGTGGCTCCGGTCGGGCCGGCCGGGCCTTGCGGACCCGTCGCCCCGGTGGGGCCGGCCGGGCCGGTGGGCCCGGTGGCGCCGGTCGGGCCCTCGGGGAAGGGCTGGCCGTGCCAGTAGCCGTCGGCATCCACCACCAGGCCGTAGGTGCCGGCGTAGATGTTGCGGGGGTGGATGTCGGCGTTACGCACATCGCCGGCGTTAGCGGCATAGGGCACGCTCACCAGCCGCTGGCGTGGGGTCATCTCGCTTTCGCCCTGGAGGGTGATGCCCAGCCAGAGGTCACGTCCGTCGATCCAGGAGGCATCCACGATGGGTGTGCTTGTGCCCAGGATGACGTTGAAGAGGCCGCCTTGGACAGGCACGGTCTGGGTCTCACTCCAGAGGGGGGGGCCGCCGGTGGCCACGTCGTAGATGGCGAAGGTGAGTTGGTAGTTCCCGTCGGGCACCGGGTTGCCCTCGTTATCCAGGAGGAGGCCCTGGTAGTTGAAATAGAGGGGGGCGCCGCCGTGGATGACGGGGGTTTGCCCGGCCGGCCGGGCCCAGGCCAGGCCGACGCCGAGCAAGACCACCGCCAGCGCCGCGGCCAGCGCCAGAAGCGTTCCTTTCGTCCTCATCTCCTCATCTCCTTCTTTCCACGCTCGTCGAATTCCTGAAACCGACTGCCGAATCGCTTTGGGTCTAAGGTCCACCTCCCGGGCCTTTCGGCCGCCACATCCTCATTTCGCCTCGAAGCCATCCAACAAGCGTTTGCTCAGTGCCGTCGCAGCACCAGGGGCAGGTAAAGGCGATACACGGCCTGGACCTGGACGGTCGTCCAGGCATCTCCGTCGCCGCCCGCATAGGTCTCCAGGTTGCCCGCCCGGTCGCGGGCCCGACAGCGGAAGTAGTAAGTCTGGCCGGGCTGCGTATGTACCGGGCTCTCCGGGCCGAAGGTGGCCGAGGTCAGGGTCGAGGCGCTGAACCAGTCCGTCCATACGCCGGAGGGGCCGACGCGATACTGCACATCGTAAGAGGCCAATCCGGAACCCGGGACGGGGTCGCTCCCCGACCAGCGCACGACAAAGGAGGTTGGGGAGTGGGCCGGGAGCGGCTCCACGCTCGAGTCGGGGGCGGTGGTGTCGATATAGTAGGGCCCGCGGTGCACCGCCTCGGGGTTCCAGTTGCCGGCGTTGTCGGCGGTGCGGAGGTGAAAGTACCAGGAGTTGCCGTCGGCGAGGGGCGGGCTGGTGGCGCTTTCCCCGGTTACATCCACCGTGGTGTCGGGGAGGGTGTCCCAGGAAGTGCTCCACTCGATGGAGTAGCCGGCGATGCCGCTTCCCTCGCCGTCCCAGGCCCCGCTCCAGGCCATGTCCACCGTGTTATCGTTCGACCAGGTGTAGGGGGTATGGCTGGTGCTCCAGGCGTCGGGGTTGGAGGGCGGGGAGGCATCGTAGCGGAAGATGAAGAGGGTGGCCCAGGGGGCGGTGTTGCCGGCGTTGTCGCGGGCCGAGACGCGGAGGTAGTAGGTGCTGGGGCTGGGGACGGGCCAGGGGTCGTAGCCTTCCCAGGAGACGAACTCGCCCGAGGTGCCCTCGGGGTCGGTTCCCCAGTAGACATAGTAGCCGGCGATGCCGCTTGGGGCGTCCCAGGCCCCGCCCCAGGTGAAGTAGGGGTCGGCCGTATGGTTCTGCCAGACGCCGCTCTGGGCTCCGTGGCTTTCGCTGCACCAGGTTGGGTTGGTGGGGGCGGAGGTGTCGATGTAGTAGGGCCCGCGGTGCACCGCCTCGGGGTTCCAGTTGCCGGCGTTGTCGGCGG
>JBMFNL010000008.1:24022-24524 GCA_049970175.1 Chloroflexia bacterium | reverse complement strand
CCAGGCCCCGCTCCAGGCCATGTCCACCGTGTTATCGTTCGACCAGGTGTAGGGGTAGTGACTGGTGCTCCATATCCCGCTGGGGTTATTCGGGGCCGTGGTGTCAATGTAGAACGGCCCCAGGTGGACGGCCCCGGTGTTCCAGTTGCCGGCCACATCGCGGGTGCGGAGGTGAAAGTACCAGGAGTTGCCGTCGGCGAGGGGCGGGCTGGTGGCCGAAGAGCCGGTGGTATCCACGGTGGTATCGGGGAGGGTGTCGGGCGAGGTGCTCCACTCGATGGAGTAGCCGTAGACGCCGCTGGCGTTGTCGTTTGCTCCGGACCAGGAGACGTCTACGGTGTTATCGGTGGACCAGGTGTAGGGGGTATGGCTGGTGCTCCAGACGCTGGAGGGATTGGAAGGCGGGGTGGTGTCGATGTAAAAAGGCCCCAGGTGGACGGCGCCGGCGTTCCAGTTGCCGGCCACATCGCGGGTGCGGAGGTGAAAGTACCAGGAGTTGCCG
>JBMFNL010000008.1:0-23922 GCA_049970175.1 Chloroflexia bacterium | reverse complement strand
CGGGGAGGGTGTCGGGCGAGGTGCTCCACTCGATGGAGTAGCCGTAGACGCCGCTCAGGGCATCCCAGGCGCCCGACCAGGAGACGTCTATGGTGTTATCGGTGGACCAGGTGTAGGGGGTATGGCTGGTGCTCCAGACGCTGGAAGGGTTGGTCGGGGGAGTCTTATCCACGATGATGTCCACGGTATTGCTCCAGGGGCTGGTCTGGCTCCCGCTCTTGGCCGCCACCCGGTAATAGTAATATCCGTCCGCCTTGCCGGTGAAAGCGTACTGGCTGGAGGAGGTCGTGTACTCGGTGGGGCTGCTGAAAGAAGGGTTATCGTCTTCCTGCAGGAGGTAAGAGGTGGCCCCGCTTACATCGCTCCAGTCTACGGTATAGTTCCCGCTGGTGGAATACTCGCCGGGGTCGTAGAGGGTGGGGGCCTGGAGGATACCGCAGGCGGCCTGGCCGGCCGCCAGGACGTTCAGGTAGCCGTAGCCGTAGGTATAGTTGCCCTGGCCGTTCGGTGGGGCTCCGCAGGTCCCGGCCGGCGGGCTATCGGCATGGTTCTGAAGGAGTTCAAAGGTCTGGTCGATCTGTCCGATCAGGCCGGGGTTGCACGACCAGAGGAGCGCCACGGCCCCGGCCGAGTGCGGAGAAGCCATGGAGGTGCCGGAGTAAGCGCAGGACCAGGAATTGGTGGGTATCGAGGAGCAGACGTTCACCCCCGGTGCGGAGATGTTCGGCTTGGTATAGGGCGTATACGGGGGGCAACTGCCGCCGGGGGCCGGGCCGCGGCTGGAGAAGGAGGCGATGGTGCGGGAGGAGGCGTGGGCCGCGCTGGCGAACGAGACCTGGTAAATTCCTGGACTGCCCAGGGTGCTGCAGGAGGGGCCGTCGTTGCCGGCGGAAAAGGCCGGGAAGATGCCGGCCGCCCGCCAGGCCTGGACCTTGGCCTGATACCAGGTATCGCAGCCGGGGCCGCCCCAGGAGTTGTTGACCACATGCGGGCGGTTGGCCGAACTTCCGCCGGGAGCCAGAATCCAGTCGGCGCAGGCGTTCAGGGCAAAAGTGGAGCAGGAAGACGACTCGCAGCCCTTGCAGGCGATCCATTGAGCGTTGGGGGCCATGCCGGCCTGCCAGGTGAGGGTGGGGTCGTCGTCGCCGACCATGGTGCCCATCGTATGGGTGCCGTGGCCGTTGTTGTCACAGGGGGTGCCCCCGCAGATGTTCGAGGGGTCGTACCAGCAGGCCGAGTTGCCAGGGTTTCCCGGGCATTTATAGGCCTGATCCAGGGCGGGGTGGTTCCACTGCACGCCGGTGTCGATGTTGGCGACCACGATGCCGTCGCCTTGAACGCCGAACTGGGTCCAGAAGTCGTCGGCATGGGTGTCCACGATGCCCCAGGCGAGGGCTTGGGGAGCCGGCTCTGGAGGAGGGTCCAAGGGGAGGATGGGGTCAATGTGGTAAGTACGGGTAGCATAGATGAGGGCGACTTCCGGGAGTGCGGCCAGAGCCTGGGCAGAGGAAAGGTCGCCGGCCCAGACGTAGAGTTCGTTGCCGGCAATAAAGGTATGGGAGTGCAGCCCCCGGCTTTCCAGAAGGGCTTTCGCCCGGGTCTGGGAGCGCTGAGCCGCCTCCGTGAGGACGCGGACCACGAACTCGCCGCGCTCCTGCCAGGACATGGTGTAGGCCGGGGAGAGGTCGGCCTGTTGGGCGAAACGAACGACAAAATCGGCCGTGCCCTCGGTGGCGAACCGGTCGAGCAGGTCCGGCTCGATCTTGTCGGAAAATTGCGGGCCTTGGGCCAGCGCGGCCGGCAGGGCGGCAAAAGCGAAAAGCAGGAGGAGCAGGACCGGGGTAAGGGCACAGGATCGGGTGCGGTTTTTGGAAGGCATGGAAATACCTCCTTCGTCTACCGGGAAAAGGCTTCCTGCTGGCCAGCTCGGCAAATCCCAATTTCCCGGGACGGGTTTTCCGCAAAGGCCTCCGATATCCTTACCTGTGGTGGTCTACACAACAGGTTGTTAGCCGTCTTAGGGTGCCAGGAGCGATGAGGTAATCTTATTATACCATTCCCGGGGACGCTTGTCAACTGCAATTGGGACTGGTCAGGGCTTATCAACTCTCCAACTTTGGGGTAAAATACAGGTGTCGAGAGAGTGCTGAGTCGGACGAAACGAGGTGATCCAGCTGGTGCAACAGCCGAAAAGCAAGGACCTGAAAACCTATCTGAAGCCGATCCCTGACCCTCGCCGTCGGCGAGGGCGTATCTATCCCTTGGATAAGGTGCTAGCGATGCTTCTTCTGGCGGCGATCAATGGGGAAAGCAGCCTGCGCGGGATGCGCGTCTGGGCTCAGAAGCAGGGGGAGTGGATCTGCGTTTCGCTGGATATGGCTCATCTGGCCCACCCGCCGGAGTACGGGACCCTTTGGCGGATCTTGTACCTCCTACCGGCCGGGGCACTGGAGCAAGCGTTGCAGCAGTGGGGAGAAGACAATGGGCAGGTGATTGCCATAGACGGCAAAACCTTGCGAGGAAGCCGCAGGAGGGCCGGGGGGGCGGCCTTGCAGGTTCTAGTTGCGGCGGCCCAAGGGATACGCTTGGTTTTGAGCCAGGAGGGCGTGAAGGAAGAAGAGGTGCTGGAGGCAGCCCTGCGGCTTCTGGAGGGATTGCCGCTCGAAGGAAAGGTAGTCACGTTGGATGCCGGCCTTGACCAGCGTCAGGTGGTTCAGACCGTTGTGGAAAAAGGGGGGCCTACCTGGGGATCGTGAAGGGGAACCATGGTGAGGTCAGGGAAGCCCTGAGGCTGGGGATCGAGAGCGAGAAAGGGGGGAAACCGCCCGATGTCGTGGAAATGGACAAGCAGCATGGACGCCTAGAGATACGGGAGTACTGGTGGGTAGAAGGGGATGCCGAGATGCGCGCCTATTTAGCGGACGAGTATGGTTGGCCGGAAGTGCGTTGGTATGGACGGGTACGGAGGAAGAGGCGACCACTGCACCAAGAGGTGTGGAGTACCGAAGAAGTGATCGTCCTGTACGGTGGCGAGAGCGGACCTGCGCCTACCCCCCGCAGCTCAGCCGGTGGACACGTGGCCATTGGGAAATTGAAAACGGCATCTTTTGGGTGTTGATGTGACATATCAAGAAGATCGAAATTCAGCGAGGAAGATCGGCCGCCCGCTCCACACCCTTCGTTGTCTGGCCATCAATGTCATTCGTCGGCAAGGTTTCCGGTACGTTCCGGATGGACGGCGGGCCGCCGCCGCTCGTCCAGACAGAGGTCTTGGCTGGTTAGGCTATGATTGAGCGTTGATAAGCCCTGGGGAAAGCACCGTTTCGCCCCCGCTTCAGCCGGGGAACTGTCGGAAGGCAAAAGGTTTCGACAAGCTCAACCTAAACGTCGGGCAAAACGCCGCAGGAGGCGCAGGGTCGGCCGGCCGAGGACGAGGACGAGAAGGGCGTTGCCCACACCCCGCATGAGATCCCAGCCCAGCGAGGTGATCAGGTAGAAGCGGGCATAGCGGGCCAGCGTCTCCGTCCAGGAAAGCCCCGGCTGCCAGAGGACCTCCGAGTTCTCCCCCACCCCCAGAAAGGGCCAGAACCACAGGTTCATCACCGCCCCGAAGAAGAGCCCCAGGAGCAGCGAGAAGGCGGCCAGGACAATGATTTCCCCGTAACGCCGGCGGCGCATGTCCGGCAGCCAGCCGGAGAGCATCCCCAGCCAGCCGACGCTGAGCATCTGGTAGGGCAACCAGGGGCCGACGCCGCTGGTGATGAGGGCCGAGATCAGCAGGGTCAGCGCCCCCAGGAGGAAGCCGAAGGTGGGGCCGAAGACATAGCCGCAGAGGATCGGCAGGAAGAAGACGGCCGAGAAGGCGTAGCCGGAAAATAGGCGCAGCGCCGCCCCAATGGCGGCCAGGATGCCCAGCAGGGCCACCCGCTTGGCACCCAGCCCCTGTACCTCCAGAGCGGCCAGAATCGCCAGCAGACACAGCGTCGTCACCAGGGGGGCATCGGCCGCGTGGGCCAGGAAGCCCTCGCCGGCCGGGCGCGGCCCGGCGATGAAGAAGGGGTAGAGGAAGGCCGCCGCCCCGGCCAGGCTGGCCAGGGCCACGATCCAGGAGGTCAATGCCGGCCTGCGCATCGGGCGTCCCCTGTCGTCCCGTTCAGCACGTCTTCGACCGTAACCCAGGCCGAATTCGGGTAGAGGCGCTGAATCTGGGAGGCCAAGTCCATCCGCCGGGCCATCACCGCCCACACCGGCCCCTCGGCCCGCACCTCCCCGGCCTCCAGCAGAACCGCCCGGTCGGCGCAACGGGCCGCCAGTTCCACATCGTGGGTAGCCAGGACGATCGTCCGGCCGGCCTGCTTCTGGCCCAGGAGGAAGCGTTCCAGGGCCTCCTTCTGGGCATAGTCCAGCCCCCGGGTCGGCTCGTCCAGCAAAATGACCTCCGGCTCGGCCACCAGAATCGCCGCCAGGGCCACCCGCTGGCGTTCCCCCACGCTCAGGTCGCGGGGGTAGCGCCCCAGGTATCCCTGGAGGCCCAGGAGGGCCGGCATCTCGCCGTACCTTCCGGCCGGCCGGCCGTGTTGGCGCAGGGTAAAGTCCATCTCCTGGGCCACGGTGTCGGCAAAGAGGAGCATGTCCGGATTCTGGGGGACATAGCCCACGCGGGCGACCAGGCGTTCCATCGGCACCCGGCGCGTGTCCAGGCCGCAGACCTCCACCTGCCCCTCCTGGGGACGCAGCAGGCCGACCAGGTGCTTGAGGAGGGTGGTCTTGCCGGCCCCGTTGGCCCCCATCAGGGCGACGATCTCGCCGGGAAAGACCTCCAGGTGGACGCCCTTCAACGCCGGCCGGCCGTTGTAGGCGAAGGAAAGCCCCGTCACCCGGATGACCGGGTGGGAGGCCGGGGGGGAAGCCGCCCACCGGGTCCGCCCTCCTCCGCCCATCGTTTCAACAGGCTCAATGCACCGCTCCGGCCCAACGAAGCGCCGGGCTTCGTCCACCGTGAGCGGCAGCGGCTCCCAGCCCAGCGCCTGCCCCAGAGCCACGACCGGCGGCACCCAGGGCATCTGCCGCAAGACCTCGCGCGGCCGGCCCAGCAGGGGAGGCCCGCCGTCCCCCGGCAGGTAGAGGATACGGTCGGCCCGGCCCAACACCCGCTCCAGGCGGTGCTCGGCCAGGATCACCGTCAGGCCTAGCGTTCTCTTCAGACGTTCCAGGGCCTCCAGCACCTCCTCGGCCCCCTGGGGATCCAGTTGTGAGGTCGGCTCATCGAGGAGCAGGAGCCGGGGACGGAGGGTGAGCACCGCCCCGACGGCCACCCGCTGACGCTCCCCGCCGGAAAGGGTCTCCAGGCGGCGGCCGCGCAGGTGGGAGATGCCCAGCCAATCCATCACCTCCTCGATGCGCCGGCGCATCAGCGCTTCGGGAAGGCCGTGGTTCTCCATGGCAAAGGCCAGTTCCTCCTCCACCGTAGGGGCGACGCCCTGGGCTTCGGGGTTCTGGAAGACCAGCCCGGCCAGCCGGCTCATGCGCCCCGGCCCGCAGGCCACCGGGTCCTGGCCCAGGACGGAGATTTTCCCGGAGAAGGTGCCGCCGTAAAAGTGGGGCACCAGCCCGTTCAGGCAACGCAGGAGGGTGGATTTCCCGGAACCGGAAGGCCCGGCCAGGAGCAGAAATTCGCCCTCTTCGATCTCCAGGTCCAGACGGTCCAGGGCGGGACGGCAGGACGGCGTTCGGCCCGCGTCGTCGGGGTAGGTGTAGGAGACCCGTTCCAGGCGGATCATCGCTTCCTCCGGAGGAAAACGGCCGGCAACGCCAGGAGCAGGAAGTAGAGGCCCAGGGCCGGCTGAAAGGCCGGCCAGTCCAGGCGGGGGTAGGGGGTATAGGCCAGCGCCTGGGGCGAGAAGGTCAGCAGGGCCAGGTAGGCCGCCGCGCCCGCCCCGGCGACCAGGGCCAGCCCCCAGTCGGCCGGAGAAGGGCGCTGTGGGTGATAGCGGGTCCGCCCGACGGCCCGGCTTTGCAGGGCCAGGGCCAGGAGGAGGCCGGCCAAACCCAGGAGGATCAGGGAAAAGCCGCTCGGGCGATCCCCCTGAAAGCCGCGCCAGAGGAGGCCGGAGAGCAAGGCCAGGAGCGAAAGGAACGCCAGCCGCTGCCCCCAGCGCTGCCAGGTCGGACGGCGCAGCGGGGCGTTGCCAAAGCCCCGAGCCTCCATCGACTCGGCCAGTTGCAGGGAGCGCTCCAGGGCGGTGGTGAGCAGGGGGAGGAAAAGGGGAGGGATGTCGCGCAGGCCGCGCCGGCGGTATCCGCGGACGGCCTGGGCCTCGCGAATTTCCCGGAGGGCCTGTCCGGCCTGGGGGATAAAGGAAAGGGCGATCGAGGCCACCACGCCGGTCTGAAAGAGGACGGGCGGCGTGGCCCGCAACAGGGCGTAGGTTTCCACCGCCCGGTTCAGGGTGGCGAAGACGGCGAGCACGGCCAGCCATCCCAGGCCGCTCAGAAAGCCATAGGCCACGGCCTCCAGCGTGACCGGTCCGCCGATGATCGGGAGGGCTTCCGGCAGGGCAAAGAGCACGCTCCGGCCGTAGTGGGCGGTCAGGGCGTTCAGGGGGATGGTCAGGAGCCAGAGGAAGAGGGCCGTCTTCCAGAAAAAGCCCCAGCCGGACGTCCGGTTGGGCAGGGCCGTATAGACGGCGGCCACGGCCAGGAGGAGAAGAAGGAGGTAGGCCGGGTTGCGGGTGGTCAGGGCCGGCAGGGCAGCGGCCAGGGCCCAGAGCAACCAGGCTCCAGGATGGGTGGGTGCGGGCAGCGTTTTTCCGTTGCGCATCGGTGCGTTCAACACGGTCCGGCGAAAAAAGAACCCCGCCTCTCGGCGGGGGAAAAGGGGCCGGGACGCACGGCCGTACGTCCCGACAGATCCGTACGTCTGGCTCTCCGCCCCCCTTTCCGCGAGGGTTAGGGAGAGACGGCGGAGGTGGGCGACCTGGCTTGGGGCAAGATCCGCCCCTCACAGTTGCGGGCCAGCACCGGACTTGCACCGGTTTCCCCCGTTCGGCCCTGGCATCCGGGCTTCGGGCGCCTCCGCCGGAACGTATCCGTTGGTAAACGGCCAGCATCCGGACTCGCGCCGGATGCCCCTATTGTATCATCGCCATGGCGGAAGGTCAAACGAGGTCCAGAGGCAGAGCGGCACGCCGGAAAGGCCTGATCGGGCCCGGCCGTGGGCACCGCCGGCAACGACCTGAGCAACGGCCGAATCCGGCCGGCCGGGGTGATTCGTGTCCCGTTCGTGGACGGCCTCACCCGGCCCCAAGCGCGGAGGATTCCGACGGGGAAGCGGAGCGGCTCCCAGCCTGGGCAGCGCAGGGGACGAGGCGTTGCACACCGCAGCCGGCGCAGGGGCCCTGGCGGCAATCGGGGGTGACTTCGCCGCTCAGGGCCCGGCGATACTCCCGCCAGAGAAAGGCCCGGCTGACGCCGCAGGAGATATGCTCCCACGGAAAGCGCTCGGTGCGCGGGCGGGGACGCTGGGCGTAAAAGGCCGGGTCCAGCCCCATCCGGGCAAAGGCCTCCCACCAGCGTTCCGCCCGGAAGTGCTCCTGCCAGGCGTCGAAGCGCGCGCCGGCCTGCCAAGCGGCCAGGATAACCTGGGCCAGGCGGCGGTCGCCGCGGGAGAGGGCGGCCTCCAGGCGGCTGGCCGAGACATCCTGCCAGGAGAATTCCACGGCCGGGTCGCGCAGCGAGCGACGGAGGAAACGGAGTTTTTCCTCCAGCACCTCGGGGGGGTCCTGGCCGGCCCACTGGAAGGGGGTGTGGGGCTTGGGAACGAAGGAGGCCACGCTGACGCTCAACCGGGCCCGTCGCCCGGCATAACGGCGTCCGATGTGCAACGCCTCCTGCACCATCTCGACGACGCCGGCCAGGTCGGTCCCATCCTCCGTAGGCAGGCCGATCATGAAGTAGAGTTTGATGCGCTCCCAGCCCCGGGAGAAGGCGGCCTCCAGGGTGGCGGTGAAATCCTCCCGGGTCAGGCCCTTGTTGATGGCATCGCGCAGGCGCTGGGTGCCGGCCTCGGGGGCAAAGGTCAGGCCGACGTGCCGCCGTCGGGAGAGGTGCTCGGCCAGTTCGACGGAGAAGGCGTCCAGGCGCAGGGAGGGAAGGGAAATGGTCAGGCCGGCCGCGGCATGGTCCTCCTCCAGCCCCTTCAGGAGTTCCGGAAGGCGGCTGTAGTCGCTGGTGCTGAAGGAGAGGAGGGAGAGTTCCTCGTAGCCGGTGTGGGCAAGGAGTTGGCGCACGGCGGCCCGCACCTCCTCGGGCGAACGTTCGCGCACCGGCCGGTAGATCATCCCGGCCTGGCAGAAGCGGCAGCCCCGGCTGCAACCGCGCTGGAGTTCCACCACCGCCCGGTCGTGCACCGAATCCACATAGGGCACGACCGGCCGGGTCACGGGCGGGGAGGCGGAGAGGTCGGGAAGCACCCGTTTGCGGATACGGCGGGGGATGTCCTCGCCTTGGGGGAGGATGCGGGCGACGGTGCCGTCGGGGTGGTATTCCACCTGGTAGAAGCGGGGCACGTAGATGCCGGGGAGGCCGGCCGCCCGGCGCAGGAAGGTCTCCCGGGAGCCGCCGGAGGCGCGCACCTCCAGGAAAAGGGCCACCAGGTCGTCCACGGCCTCTTCGCCCTCGCCGATGACAAAGAGGTCGATGAAGGCGGCCATCGGTTCGGGGTTATAGGCCCCGCTGCCGCCGGCCACGACCAGGGGATGCTCCGGCCCCCGTTCCTCCGCCAGGAGGGGCAGGCCGGCCAGGTCGAGCATGGCCAGGACGTTGGTGTAGGTCAGTTCGTAAGGGAGGCTAAAGCCCAGGAAATCGAACTCGGCCAGGGGGTGGCGGCTTTCCAGCCCATAGAGGGGGAGGCCCCGGCGGCGCATGGCCGCCTCCATATCCACCCAGGGCATATAGGCCCGCTCGGCCAGCACCCCCGGCATCCGGTTCAGGCGGTCGTAGAGGATCATCAGGCCCAAATTGGCCATGCCGACCTCGTAGAGGTCGGGGTAGGCCAGGGCAAAGCGCAGGTGGGCCCGTTCCCAGTCGGCCGGGCGGGCGTTCCATTCCCCCCCGCTGTAGCGGGCCGGCCGGCTGACGGTGGGCAGGATGCGCTCCAGTTCCTCCGAAAGGGCCTTGGGCCGGCTGGAAAGGCCCTCTCCTTCGCCGGGGCTCATTCGCGGAAGAACTCCACGACCTCCACTTCCTCCTCCGCCCCTCCCAGCACCTCGACGATGCTGATGCGGTGCCAGGGAAGGTAAAAATCGGTTGCCCCCCGGCTGATGTAGGAAACGGGCTTGCCGTCGCGCTTGCGCGGGTTGGAAAAGTGCAGGAACTGATCCTTGGGGTCGGGCAGCGTATCGGCATCGGCCAGGATCGGCTCCTCACCGATCACGTGAATGAGAAGTGTCGGCACCGTTTCCCTCCTCGGGGTCCGGGGACCCCTGGACCATCCACCTTGTGCGTAACGCTGCTGGCCGGCGGCCGGCCGGTGTGTCCAAGCGCCCTATGCTTCCGAGTTTTCTTCCTGCTCACGAGTCCTGCGACGGGGAGACCTTTTCCAAAATCACCCGCATGACCAGGTTGCCCAGTCGGATTTCGTCGCCGTCCTGAAAGGGGACGGGGATGTGGGCGGTCAGACGGTCGCGGTTCAGAAAGGTCCCGTTCAGGCTGCCCAGGTCTTCCAGGTAGAATTCGTTGCCCCGGCGGATAATGCGGGCATGGCGGCGCGAGACGCCGGCCAGATAGGCGTTGTCCGGTGTCAGGTCGATCTCGGGAAAGATGCCGCCGGCCGCATCGCCGCGCCCGATCAGGATGACCTCCTTGAGGGGGCAGGATATCGTCCGCCCGCTGTTGAGGACCAGGAGGCGCAGTTCGGCGGGGGTGATGTGGGCCGTGGTCCGGCTTTCGGAACGGGCCTCGTCCTCAGGCGGCCGTTCCTCGGCGGGAGCCTGGGTCGGTCCCTCCGCCGCGGACTTTTCGGGCGGGACAAGGCTGGCCCCGCACTCGGGGCAGAAGAGCGTCCCCTCCAGCGCCTGATGATGGCAATACGGGCAGATGATCATCTTCGCCTACTCCAATTTCTTCGGTTCCAACCAGCGCCGGCCCAGCCGCCGGGTACTGTAGCGAATCTCTTTCTGGCCGGCGGCCGAGGTCTGGCCGGTGCGCTGGAGCCGCCGGGTTTCTTCCTCGATCCGCCGGGCCAGTTCCTCTTCCCCCATCTGCACCAGCCGGGTGATCACCGAGGCCAGCCGGCGGGTGGCCTGGTCCACCTGGCCCCGGCGGGCCTCCTGCCAGGCCATTTCCTGCAGGCGATACGCGGTCACCTTCTCCAGCCCCCGCCGTACCTTGAGGGGCACCTCCTCGTCCGCCGGATCGCTCAGGCAGGGCAGGACGAGTTCGTACTTTTCCCGGCGCCGGCTTCGCTCGCGGGGCAGCCGGTAGGAGAAGGACAGGTCCAGGAGATGATGCCGGCCCGGAGAAAGCGCCGGCAGAACGAGTTCGGCCAGAAAGACCTGCGGGCTGTCTCCCAGCCATTCCCCCAGGGGAACTTCGTAGCCTTTCTCCCAGGTTTCGTGGAACTTGAGCGGAGAGATCTCGGGGGATACGCGGAAAAAGTGCTGAACCTGGACCTGGGAAGCCGGTTGCAGGGCCAGGGCCATCTCCTGGGCGACGATGCCCTGGAGGAGGCGCATCTCCTCCCGGAAGAGGGGAACGATGGCCTCTTCCCCGGCGATGTACTCGCTGCGGCTGTTGCCGTAGGCAGCCATCGTGGCCAGGAGGTCCTCATTCCACTCCGTGCCCACCCCCAGGGTGGTCAGGCCGATGCCGGCCTCCTGGGCCTGGCGGGCCAGTTCGACGCAGCGCTGTTCATCTCCATAGGTCTGGCCGTCGGTCAGGAGGATGAGGCGGCGCACGCCGGAAAAGGCCGCCACCCGGAGCATCTGTTCCAGGGCCTGCTCCAGCCCCCGGCCCATCTCCGTCCCGCCGGAAGCCTGGATTTCGGCGATGTGCTCCCGGATGGCGGCCGGCGTCTGCACCGGCTGCCGGGGGACCACCACCGTGGCCCGGTCGTTGAAGGTGATCAGGCAGAAGGAATCCTCCGGGGTCAACTGGCCGACGATATAGCGGGCCGCCTCTTTGGCCTGGTGCAGCCGGTCGCCGCGCATGGAACTGCTGCAATCGAGCACCAGACAGATGTCCAGCGGCAGGCGCGTCTGCCCGGGCTCTCCGCCGGTCGGCAGGAGTTCCACCAGAAGGTACAGGACCTGCTGTTCCTGCAACGCGGGTAAACGTTGTCGGCTGGGGGTACAGCACAGGCGAATATCGCGTTCCATCGGTTTCTCCAGGCGGTCCGGCCCCCCAGGGTTCTTTACTTGTATTATAGCGTGCTTTCCAAACTTTGTAAAGTGGACCTTGCGTTTTAGGCCCTTTCTGGTATAATGGGAACAGAATGTCGAACGGAGGTCGGTCGTTGATGGGCAGTCGTTGGGTTAGCGGGTTGATCTATCTCATCATCATCGCCGCCGCCATCGCCCTGATCTTCAGCCAGTTGAATCCGGGCGGGCAGCGGGAGGTCCAACTCAACCAGGTGCTGGCCGATGCCCGGGCGGAGAAGATTTCCCGCATCGTGGTCGGCGACGATGAGCAGCGCCTGGAGGTCGAGTACAAGGACGGGCGCACGGCCGTTTCGCGCAAAGAATCGCAGGAGAGCATCGTCTCGCTGCTGCGGGAGGCCGGCGTCCCGCTGGACAGGATGCCGGAGATCGAGGTCCGGCCGCCTTCCTTCTGGAATTCCCTCCTGGGCTCGCTGGGTTACTTTATCATGCCGCTCATCTTCCTCGTCGTCCTGTTCTTCTTCTTACGGCAGGCCCAGGGGACGAACAACCAGGCCCTCTCCTTTGGCAAGAGCCGGGCCCGGCTCTTCACCGGGGACAAGCCCAAGGTCACCTTTGCCGACGTGGCGGCGGTGGACGAGGCCAAACAGGAACTGAGCGAGGTGGTCGAGTTCCTGAAGTACCCGGAAAAGTTCGCCGCCCTGGGCGCACGCATCCCCCGGGGCGTGCTCCTGATGGGCCCGCCGGGCACGGGCAAGACCCTTCTGGCCCGGGCCGTGGCCGGCGAGGCCGGCGTGCCGTTCTTCTCCATATCGGGGTCCGAGTTTGTGGAGATGTTCGTGGGGGTCGGGGCCTCGGTAACCGGAGATACCCCCATTCTGGTGCGCACGCCGGAAGGCACACGGCTGATGCCTATCGGCGAGTTTGTGGATCGTTATTACCAGGGAGACGAGGAGGGCTTCCCGATTCCGGTAGAGGGTATTTTCACCCTGGGGTTCGAGGAACGCGCCTCCAAGTTCAAAGGTTCCTCGAAACGCTTCTTCGGCCACAGTGCCTGGAAACAGGTCTCGGCAGTTTATCGCCACCGAGTCCATGAGATTTACGAGATTCACTATCTCGGTGGGGTTATCCGCACCACGGGGGATCACAGCGTCTTTGTACGCACCCGTAACGGCCTGGTGGTCAAAGAGGCGCGAATGCTCAAGCCCGGGGATGTTCTGGTCAAACTGCCGGTTCTGGTCCGCGGGGCCTATTCGAGCGAGGCGGGCACCCCTCACGAGGTTCGTGCCCCCAACTTTCCCGAGTCCGGGGTTCCGCTCTACCTGCCGGTGGTGGAGGAAGATGAAGCCGGCCGGGCGGCCTATGCCTTTGCGCTGGAAAAGATGGGGGAGATGAGCCAGGTCGCCATCGGACGGGCCATCGGCGTCTCGCAGGCCACCGTGGGCCACTGGCAATCGGGCCGCCATTGCCCCCGGACGCTCCGCCCCCGCTACCGGCGGACGGAGATCCCGGAACAGGTGCCGGTGACCCCGGCTTTGATGAAGTTGTTGGGCTACTATACCGCCGAAGGGCGCGAAAATGGGAGCCTGCAGTTTGTCTTCGGGGGCCACGAAAAGGAACTGCATCTGGACTGCGCTTCCCTGATGCGCAGGGTCTTTGGTCTGGAGGCCACTTGGACAGAAGATAGAGGGGCTCTGCGCATGACTTACTATTCGGCTCCGCTGGGCCGCTTCTTCGCCCGATATTGCGGCAACGGTAGCCACGGGAAACATGTGCCCGAAATTCTGTGGGATCTCCCCAGGGAGTACTTCCTGGCCTATCTGGAGGGATGTGCCCGCGGCGATGGATATCTGGACCATGGAAAATGGCAGATCACTTCGGTCAGCCATCCATTGATCACCGAACTGGTGTGGCTCTGTGCCATGCATGGCATACCCGCCGGCGTCGAGCGTATGGAAGTACCTGGAGGGAGGACCATCCACGAAGAACCCTTACCAGAGGGAGAGGCTTGGCGACTGATCATCGGCAGGACGTCGAACCTGTTTGAAGCGGCTTCGGCGTTTCCCCAGGGGGAAAAACCCTACGTGCAACAGGTCGTGCGAAGGACCTACGAGGGCTATGTGTATGACCTCTGCGGCTGTGAGAACGAGGCCTTTTTCGGCGGCGAAAAGCCGATCCTGCTGCACAACAGCCGCGTGCGCGATCTCTTCGACCAGGCCAAGCGCAATGCGCCGGACATCGTCTTCATTGACGAAATCGACGCCGTCGGCCGGCAGCGCGGCACCGGGTTGGGCGGAAGCCACGACGAACGGGAGCAGACCCTCAACCAGATTCTGGTGGAGATGGACGGCTTCGATACGAACACCAACGTTATTGTGATCGCGGCCACCAACCGCCCGGATATCCTCGACCCCGCCCTCCTCCGCCCCGGCCGCTTCGACCGGCGGGTGGTGCTGGACCGGCCGGACATGCGCGGCCGGGTGGAGATCCTCAAGGTGCACGTCCGGGGCAAGCCCCTGGCGCCCGATGTGGACCTGGAGGTGCTGGCCCGTCAGACCCCCGGCTTCTCCGGGGCCGACCTGGCCAACATGGTCAACGAGGCGGCCATCCTGGCCGCCCGGCGCAACCGCCGCCAGATCACCATGGCCGACCTGGAGGAGGCGGCGGAGAAGGTGATCGCCGGCCCCGAACGCAAGAGCCGCCGCATCAGCGAGGAGGAGAAGCGCATCATCGCCTATCACGAGGCCGGCCACGCCCTCGTCGCCCACCTGACCCCGGAATGCGACCCGGTGCACAAGATCTCCGTGGTCGCCCGGGGCATGGCCCTGGGCTATACCATGGCCCTGCCCGCCGAGGATCGCCACCTGGTGTCCCGGCGGAAACTCCTGGCCGACATCGCCTACGCCATGGGCGGCTACGCCGCCGAACAACTCGTCCTCAGCGACGTCACCACCGGCTCGGAAAACGATATCGAGCAGGCCACCAAGATGGCCCGGCGCATGGTGACCGAGTTCGGCATGAGCGAGGGACTCGGCCCCGTGGCCTACGGCCAGAAGGATGAACTCGTCTTCCTGGGCCGTGAGATCGGCGAGCAGCGCGACTATAGCGACGACACGGCCCGGCTGATCGACGAAGAAGTCCGGCGCATCGTCGAGGAGGCCTACCAGCGGGCCCGCCGCCTCCTGGAGGAGCACCGTGAGGTGCTGGACCGCATCGCCCAGCGTCTGATGGAGGTGGAGACGCTGGAGGGGAAGGAACTGGAGGCCTTGCTCAATCAAGCCGGTCCCCGGGGGCAGGCGGCCGGCATAGAGAAAGTGCCCGCGCCTTCCGCCTCTTGACGATACGGGACGTACAGGCGATGCCCGTTCCCATCCGCTTCGGCACCGACGGCTGGCGCGCCATCATTGCCGAGGATTTTACCTTCGAGAACGTCCGCCGGGTCGCCCAGGCCCTGGCCGATTACCTGCAGGCCCAGGGGACCGCCCGGCGGGGCCTGGTCATCGCCTACGACCACCGTTTCGCCTCCGAGGACTTTGCCGCGGCCACGGCCGAGGTCATGGCCGGCAACGGCATCCCGGTTTTCCTCTGCCAGAAGGCCTGTCCCTCACCGACGGCGGCCTATGCCATCCTGGTGCGTCGGGCGGCCGGGGGCGTGGTCATCACGGCCAGCCACAACCCGCCGCAGTACAACGGCTTCAAGATCAAGTCGGAATACGCCGCCTCGGCCCCGCCGGAGATGATCGCCGGAATCGAAGCGCTCCTGGACCGCTCACCGGTGCGGCGCGAGCCGTTCGAGGCGGCCCGACGGGCGGGGCGCATCGTCCTCTTCGACCCCTTCCCGGCCTATCAGGAGCAACTGGCCGGCCTGGTTCCCCTGGAGCGCATCCGCCAGGCCGGCCTGACGGTGATCGTGGACCCGATGTACGGCGCCGGCTGCGGATACCTGCCGGCCCTCCTGCAGGGGGGAAGCACCCGGGTGATCGAGATTCACGGGGAGCGCAACCCGATCTTTCCCGGGATGCGCAACCCCGAGCCGCTGCCGCACAACCTGACCAAACTCTGTACCGTGGTGCCCGACAGCGGTTCCAACGTGGGCCTGGCCCTGGACGGCGATGCCGACCGGGTCGGCCTGGTGGATGAAAAGGGCCGCTATGTGGATACCCTGCGCGTCTTTGCCCTCCTTACCCTCTACCTCCTGGAGGTTCGGGGCTGGCGTGGACCGATCGTCAAGAGCATCTCCACCACCTCGATGGTGGAGAAACTGGCCGCCCGTTACCACCTGCCCGTCTTCGAGACCCCCGTAGGCTTCAAATACGTCGGGGCCAGGATGGTGGAGGAAGATGCCCTCATCGGTGGGGAGGAAAGCGGAGGCTTCGGTTTCCGCCGGCATATCCCCGAGCGGGACGGCATCCTGGCCGCCCTGTTCCTGCTGGACCTGATGGTGCGGATGGAACGCACCCCTTCCGAACTGGTGGCCTATCTCTTTGAGCAGGTGGGCGAACACGACTATGCCCGTCTGGACCTGCCCTGCGCGGCGGAGTGCTACCCGGAGGTGCTGGAACGGCTGCGGGCCCATCCCCCTCAGGAACTTTTGGGCCGGCCGGTGCGGCTGCTCTTCGGAGAGCACGGCTACAAGTACGTCCTGGCCGATGGGGGCTGGCTTCTGATTCGCCCTTCGGGCACCGAGCCGCTCCTGCGCCTCTACGCCGAGGCCGGAAGCGCGGAGGAGGTTCGGGCCCTCCTAGAGGCGGGGAAAGAGATGGCCGGCCTGACGGAAACGGAGGCCCGGGATGGCTGAGGGAGGACGACTCTTCGGCACCGACGGCATCCGGGGCCGGGTGCCCGGCTGGCCGCTGACGGCCGATCTGGTGGTGCGCCTGGGGCAGGTCGCGGCCGAAGTCCTGGGAGAGGCCGGCTACGCGCCGCTGGCCCTCATCGGCCGGGATACCCGACGTTCCGGCCATATGCTGGAGGCGGCCATCGCCGCCGGGCTGATGGAGCGCGGCGTGGACGTGGCATCGCTGGGGGTCCTGCCCACGCCGGCCGTGGCCCTGCTCGCCCGCCAACTGGGGGCCGGGTTGGGGGTAGCCATCTCCGCCTCCCATAACCCGGCTTCCGACAACGGCCTCAAGTTCTTCTCCGGCAGCGGCTTCAAACTGCCCGACGCTCTGGAGGAAGAGATCGAGCGGCGCGTCCTCCGGGGACCTCCGTCCGGGACGAGATGTCCGGTGGGGCGGTCGGTTACGCCGGACGTTTCGCCGGAGGAGGTCTACCTGGAGGCCCTGCTCTCGCGGGCCGGCCGGCCCCGTCTCCTGGAGACGTGGCGTCTGGTACTGGACTGCGCCCATGGGGCCGCCTACCGGGTCGCCCCGGAACTCTTTCGCCGTCTGGGGGCCCAGGTGATCGTGCTCAACGCCTCCCCCGACGGCGAGAACATCAACGCCGACTGCGGGAGCGAGCATCCCCAGGGCCTGCGCGAGGCCGTCTTGCGCGAGCGGGCCGACGCCGGGCTGGCCCTGGACGGCGACGGCGACCGCCTCCTCCTGGTGGACGAACGGGGCGCCCTGCTGGACGGCGACGACCTGCTGGCCGTCCTGGCCCGCGACCTCCTGGCGCGGGGGCAGTTGCGCCACAACACGGTGGTGGGCACGGTGATGACGAACCTGGGGCTGGAGCATACCCTGGAGGCCTGGGGGGCCCGCCTGGAACGGGTCCCGGTGGGCGACCGGCACATTGTCCGGCGGATGCTGGAGGGCGACTTTGTCCTGGGGGGAGAACCTTCCGGCCATCTGCTCCTTTTCGGCGAGGGCATCACCACCGGGGACGGTCTGTACACGGCGATCAAGGTGCTGGGCCTGGCCGTCCGAACCCGCCGGCCCCTTTCGGCGCTTTCGGTCGGGGTGCGCAAATACCCCCAGGTCATCGTCAACGTGCCGGCTCCGCGCCAACCTCCCCTGGAGGCCCTTCCGGAAGTGCGGGAAGCCCAGGCCCGGGTGCAGGAGCGTCTCGGGGCAAAGGGACGGGTTCTCCTCCGCTACTCCGGCACCCAGCCGCTCCTGCGGGTGATGGTGGAGGGGGAGGATGAGGAGATCGTCGCCTGGGCGGCCGACGTTCTGGCCGAGGCGGCCGGCCGGGCCCTGGCCGAGGGCGGGAGCGTGTCCTCCACAGCCGGGGATGCGGCGATGGAACCGTCGGAGTGAGGCGACTCCAGGGTTGAAGCCTCCCCTTACCCCAGGCGGGTGAGGTCATACCCCAGCCAGCGCAGGGCCCGGCGATCCTTGCGCCAGTTCTTGCGCACCTTCACCCACAGGTCCAGGTACACCCGCTTTCCCAGAAAGGCCTCGATTTCCTGCCGGGCGGCCTGGCCGATCTGCTTGAGCATCTGGCCGCCCTTCCCCAGGAGGATTTTCTTCTGGGAATCTTTTTCCACGTACACGGTGGCGGAGATATAGGTGAGGTCCTCGCTTCGCTCCTTGAACTCTTCGACGATGACGGCCACGGCGTGGGGCACTTCCTGGCGGGTGAAATGCAACACCTGCTCCCGCACCAGTTCGGCGGCGATGACGCGCAGGGGCTGGTCGGTGATAAAATCCTCGGGGTAGTAAGGCGGGGACTCGGGCAGGAAGGAGAGGATCGTCTCCAGGAGTTCCTGTCGCCCCGGCCCCTGGAGGGCGGAGAGGGTGATGGCGGCCCGGTAGAGCGGCCGGCCGTCCCCCCCGACGCACATCTCGCGATAGGGCCGGCCGGCCTCCTCCGGATCGGCCACGGCATCGGCCTTGTTCAGGGCCAGGATCACGGCCCCCCGCGCCTTTTCCCGCAGCAGGCCGACGATCTGGTGATCCTCCTCGCCGGGAGGTCGGGTCAGGTCCACCAGAAAGACCACCACATCGCCATCCTCGATGGTGCGCGTGGCGGCGGCCACCATATATTCGCCCAGGCGGTGCACCGGGCGGTGGATGCCCGGCGTGTCCAGGAAGACGATCTGCGCCTGGGGCAGGGTGAGCACCCCGCGCAGGGTCGTGCGCGTGGTCTGGGGGCGTGGGGAGACGATGGCCACCTTCTGCCCTAGGTAGGCGTTGAGCAGGGTGGATTTGCCCGTGTTCGGCCGGCCGACGATGGCCACAAAGCCGGCCCGGAAGGGCGCGACAGGTTTCTCTGAAGGGAGGCCTTCCATCGGCTGCAATCCCATGCCTCCATCGTACGGCGCCATTATACCATACCCCCGGCGTCGGCCTGGGAGGCATGTGGGTTGGGCGGGCATTGAGTAGGCCGGAACGCAGCGACGGCCGTATCGAAATCCAGCCTCGCCCAACCAACGCCCGCACCCCGGTTTGCCGGTAGCAGCGGAACGTGTTATGATAGGAGGGAATGGATAGGCCGGTTGCGGGCCCGGCCGGTTTCCATCCGGAGGTTTCGATGTCTCGGATACGATGGCTCGGCTTGTTCCTCCTTTTCCTGTTCCTGTCCTGCGGGCCGGCCACGCCCACACCCACCCCACCGCCGGCCACGCCGGCCGTCCCGACGGTCGGACCCAAGGCCACATCCGCCGTCCCGGCACCCACCGCCGGCATCGAGGCCACCCCTGCCCCCACGCCGGTGCCCAACGAGATTCGCCTGGAGTCCCCCTCGCCGGGGGCGGTCGTCTTCAGCCCGGTCGAGGTGCGGGGATGGGTGCGGATGTCTCCTTTCGAGTCCACCCTCCTGGGCCGGGTCCTGGATGGGCAGGGCAACGTCCTGGGACAGGGGCCGATCCAGGTGGCGGCCGAGATGGGACAGCCGGGGCCTTTTTCCGGACAGATCTTCTTCCAGGTCTCCATAGCCGGCCCGGGCCGGGTGGAGGTGCTGGAAGTCAGCCCGAAAGATGGGGCGGTGATGACCTCGGCGGCGGTCGAGGTGGTGCTGAACCCCGGCGGCCGAATCGAAATCCCCGCCGCCGGAGCCCGCACCACCCTGCCCCTGCATATCCTGGCCCGCCTGGGCCGGCCGGGCGAACCGGTCGTCGCCCTCCTGCGCTGGCAGGACGGCACAGAACTGGCCCGCACCTATACCCTCCTGGAAGGCGAAGATGGCGGCGGTTTGCTCATCGAAAGCCTCTGGTGGGAGGAAAAGCCGCCGGCCGCCTTTCCGCCCACCCAGCCGGCCACGCTCCTTCTCCGCACGCCGGAGGGCACCGTCCTGGCCCAACAGGAGGTCGTCGTATTGCACCCGGACGATCCCGACGTCCAGCAGGTCACCCTCTATTTCCTGCGGGGGGAGGAACTGGCGCCGGTATCGGTCCGCATCCCCCGGACGGTCCGGGTGGGCACGGCCGCCCTGGAGGAACTGCTCTGGGGGCCGCCTCCCAACGCCCCGGCCGGCCTCGGCACGGCCCTGCCCCTGCCTCCCGAGGTGCTTCGCTATCCGGGCCGGGGGCCGGACTGGGGGCCGAGGGTGCGGCTGCTGAGCCTGACCATCCAGGACGGCGTGGCCCGGGCCGATTTCTCCCGGGAACTGCGGGCCTACGGCGGCGGCTCCCTGCGGGTCCTGCTCATCCGCCAGCAGATCACCCGCACCCTCCAGGAATTCCCTTCGGTGCGGGAGGTGATTATCGCCATCGAGGGCGAGACCGAGGGCGTCCTGGAGCCGTGAGGTTGGAGGTGGGCATCCAGATGTCGGAACTCCCAGATGGGTGGCGGTTTTCCCCCTCCGGTATCATAGGTTGGGCAACCGGTCCGTAAGCGAGGAACGATGGTCGGTTTGATCGGCCTCCTGGTGGTGCTGATCCTGCTCCTGGTCTTCCTGACCCTGCCCCTCTCCGACTGGCGGGCCCTGTGGCAGTGGCTGAAGGAGCGCGTGGGACGAATCCGGGCCGGGCCGGCGCTGTCGGCCTTGGGCCAACTCCTTGTATCCAAGGCCCAACTTCATCCCGGGAAATCCCCCTCCCCCCGGGGGGAACGGCTCCCTTACCAGGAGGTAGGCCGTCGGGTGGCCCGGCGGATGGCCCGCGCCCAGGGGGCCGTTCCGGGGCCGAGTCCCCGGCCTTCACCGGCCAAGGGGGCACCGGCCGCTATGGCCCGCGAGGCTCCGGCGGTGCGCTGGCCGTTCCTGGCCCTGCTCCTTTTCGTGCTCCTGGCCGGCCTGACCCTTTCCCTCTACCCGCTCCTGGCCCCTCGCCCCGCAACCGAGCGTCGCCACCACCTGGTCATCCTGGTGGCCGCCGGCCGGGAGACGGCGGAGGGCGAAAAACTCCGGCAGGCCCTCCGCCCCTTCCTGGATGCCTCCGGCCTGACCCATACGGTCTCGCTCCGAACGGTGCCGCGGCCGTCCGATGCGGACGCGGCCTACGCCCAGACCGCCGCCCAGGGGGCCGACCTCTTCCTGTGGGGCGTTCCCCTGACGGCAGAGGGGCGCTATGCCCTGACCCTGACCGTGCGCCCGCGCCCCGATCCCGAAAGGCCCGAGATGGGCGAATACCTCCAGGTGATGATGACTCCCCCCTGCTTTCCCCTGACGGGGGAACGCGGCCTGACGGCGGAGGAGGTGGCCCCGGCGCTGGCCTGGCTGGCCCACTTTTATCTGGGCGAGTGGGCCGAGGCCTACCGGCCGGAGAAGGTCCCCCCGGAATCGCCCGTCTCCGAAGTGCTGGACTTTCACCAAGCCGCCCTGCTCTTCCTCCGAGGGGATTACTCCGGGGCCTCCCGCCTCTATGCCGACCTGTCCGGTGAGTATTCCCCCTTTCTTTACCGGGTAGGAATCGGGTTGGAACCTGAACCGACCCTCCCACCCGCCGTCCCGACGAGGCCGTCGGCCCTCCGCGCCGCCGCGCTGAACAACCTGGCCGTCGCCCGGCTACAGGAGGCCGAGGCCTGGGGAAACTTTTCCTCCGAGGAGGCCATCTCCCTCCTGGAGCAGGCTGCCCAGTTGGCCCCCGATGCTCCGGTGATCCTCTACAACCTGGGGCGGGCCTACCTGGGCCGGCACGAATGGACCCGGGCCAGGGAAGCCCTGGAGAAGGCGCTCCAGGGCCGGCCCAACGATGCCCTGACCCTGGCCCGGCTCGGCCAGGCCTGCTGTGGAGCCGGGGACGCCACGTGCACGAGGGACAGGGCCCAGCAGGCTCTGGAGGCCAACCCCAACCTGGCCGAGGCCCATCTGGCCCTGGCCTGCTACTACCTGGGGATGGCCGATCCCGATCGGGCCGGAAGAGAAGTGGACCGGGCGCTCCATCTGGCCGAGGAGGAAAGCAAGCGCCGCCGGGCCCAGGAGATCGCCCTGCGCAGCGTCCCGGTGCCCCACCTTCCCTGGGCCGCTTACCAGGCCGCCTGGACTGCAAGAAGCCTCCCCCTCCTGGCCCGTTCCCGCTTGGCCCAGGCCAAACGTTACCTGGTCCAGTTCTACAGCCAGCCGCCGCCGGGCTTTGGGGAATACCTCTGGACCCTGGTGTTCGGAGGAGAATCCCCGCTCGACCAGGCCTGGAAAGAACTGGACCGGGCCGGAGAGGTGCTCCCGGAAGGGTACGAGGCCCTCTGCCTGCGGGGGGAGGTCGCCCTGGCCCGGGGACAGATGGAAGAGGCCGTCCGTTTCTTCCAGCAGGCCCAGGAAGAGGATCCCTTCGATCGGGAGGCCTACCTGCGGCTGGCCGAGGTCTACCTCCGCCGATGGCACTCGTTCCAGGCGGCCGGCCGCCAGGATGAGGCGGAGGAAAGTTGGGCTCAGGCCGACGAACTGTATCGCCGGTTGATCGAGCAGGACATTGCCCCCATCCAGGGGCACCTCGGCCTGGGGAAAATGGCGCAGGAGGCCGGACGGGACGAAGAGGCCCTCCAGGAATACCGTCGGGCTGCGGAACTCGACCCCAACTGCGCCGAAGCCTACCTGCGGATGGGGCTGGTGGAACGGCAACAGGGGCAGGAGGCCGAGGCACTGGACCACTTTACCCTGGCGACGGGGAAGGTCGCCCGGGACGAGGTCCTCCTGGCCGCCGAGGTGGGGAAAGGAAGCCTCCTGCTGGAACGTTACCTGGGGAGCGAACCTTCCCTGCGCTCCCGGGAATGGCTGAACCAGGCCCGGACGGCTTTCCAGCGGGCCGCCGAGTTGCCGAAAAAAGGTTTCCGTTACGACACCTCCGGAGTAGCCGTCCGGCCGGCCGTCTCCTTCGGCACGGACGATGACCTGCGCGCCCTCTGCGGCCTGGGCCGGGTAGCCTATGAGGAGGGCAACTACCCCGAAGCCGAACGCCGTTTTCAGGAGGCTTTGGAGAAAAACCGGGACTTTTTCGAGGCCCTGTACGGGCTGGGTCGGGTATATCTGGCCCAGAAGGAAAGGGTCGAAAAGGCCCTGGAATACCTCCAGCGGGCCGTGGAACGCTCCCCCGAGAGCATCGCCGCCCACTATTACCTGGGCGAAGCCTATGCTGCCCAACTGCAGGAGAACCGGGCCCGAAGGATCTTTGAGAAGGTGGCCCAACTCTGTCAGGAGGGAAAGGCGGTCCGGGCGGACGACCGGAGGGCCTGCCAGGAGGTGGCCAGGCGCTTGCCCGGCCCCCGATAGGAAGCGTACCGGAGGACGAGATGGGACTGGTGAACTGGACGGCGTATCTGTTCCCCGAGAGCGTCGAGGAGGCGCTGGAGATGCTCTCGGCCCATGCCGGCCGGGCCCGGCTTATTGCCGGCGGAACCGACCTTGTGCTTCAGGCCCAGCGCGGCCAGTGCCCGGCCGAGGTCATGGTGGACATCACCCGCATCCCGGGGCTGGATTTCCTGGAGGAGCGCGAGGGGTGGATCTGGATCGGCCCGCAGGTAACCCACGGGCAGATTGCCGCCTCCCCGCTCATCCGGGAGAAGGCCGGCCTCCTGGCCCGGGCCTGCGGCTGCGTCGGCGGGCCGCAGATTCGCCACGTCGGGACGCTCGTGGGCAACGTGGTCAACGCCATGCCGGCCGCCGACGGCGCGGTGGCCCTCTTCGCCCTGGACGCCGAGGTGGAGGTGGCCGACCTCGCCGGCCGGCGTTTCTTCCCCATCGCCGAACTCTATGCCGGGGTGGGGCGCTCCCGGGTGGACCCCGCCGCCCAGATGGTCACGGCCATCCGCTTCCCGGCGCTTCCGGCCGGGAGCGGGTGGGCCTACAAACGGCTGGCCCAGCGCAAGGCGCTCATCCTGCCCATGCTGAACGTGGCCGTGGTGGTGGAGGTCGAGGCGGGCCGTTTCCGCCGGGCCCGCATCGCCCTGGGGCCGGTGGCGCCCACCCCGCTGCGGGCCCGCGCCGCCGAAGAGGCCCTCCAGGGCGCGCCGGTGAGCGAGGAGGCCGTCGCGGAAGCCGCCCGCCTGGCCCAGGAGGCCGCCTCCCCCCGCGACAGCGTCATCCGCGGCTCCGCCGAGTACCGCAAGGCGATGGTGGGCGTCCTGGTCCGCCGGGCACTGTGGGAGGCGGTGCCCTCACCCCTCACCCCCTGCCCCCTCTCCCCTCTCCCATTGGGAGAGGGGAGAGGGGGCAGGGGGTGAGGGGTGAGGGCGAGGAGGAGGCGATGCGATTACACTTTACTCTGAACGGCCAATCCACCGAAGTTGAA
>JBMFNL010000007.1:26693-70464 GCA_049970175.1 Chloroflexia bacterium | reverse complement strand
CCTCCCTAAGGATACACGAGATGTCCACCAGGGGGTACAACTATTTGAGACTGTTTAAGGTATGACATTACAAGACCCTACAGCCTCACCACTCCCCATCCAATCACGATACCCTTCAGCATCCTACTATTTTGTTATTTAGTAGCATCATACCATATAAAGTCAAAAATGTCAACTTGCCCGTTCGGGAAGATTGGAGTATAATGCCCTGCGCTGCCGGCCGCGGCCGCATCGGAACGTCTGGACCGAGGAGGACACCTTTTGCCCATCCTGCACCGAGGTTGGCATCTGTTACTGCTACTCCTCCTGCCGCCTCTCCTGGTCGCCCTGGCCTACCAGGTGCGCCTGCCGGTCGTCGTGGACGTCGGGGCCTTGGGTGACCGGGCCTACCTCTGGGCCAGCCCCCTCTCCGAACGGCGCTTTGGCTTCAACGGCGACGAGCGCCTGATCGAGGAGGGCGTCTCGTACCGCTGGACCAAGTGGGTGTCCTGGCTCCGCCTCCCCGACCTGGGCTGGGACGGCCCCTTTCAGGTGAGCCTCCGCCTGCGGAGCGGCCGGCCGACCCCCTCCATCCCCGGCACGATTCCCGGCTCGGAGCCGCCCCGCCTTGAGGTGCGCACGAACGGCGTCCTGGTCGGCACTTTCCCGGCCCCGGCCGAGTGGGAGGTGCGGGAGTTCCCGGTCAGCGAATTTCCCGGCCGGCCGCCCGACCTGCAGGTGAGCGTCGAGTGCACCCCCACCTTCAGCCTGGGGGCGGAGGACCCGCGCACCCTGGGCGTGCAACTGGATTGGGTGCGCCTGTCGCCGCAGCCCTCCGGCCTGGTGCCAACCCTGCCGCCCTGGCGTCCACTCCTCCTCTGGACGGCCGGCGCGCTCCTCCTCTACCTCGCCCTGCGCCGACCTCTGGGCCTACGGGCCTTTTGGGCCGGACTGGCCTGGGCCGTCCTGGCCGCGCTGGGGCTGGCCTTTTTCCGGCTCTACGTTACGCCCTATGCCCTACCGGCCTTTTACGCCGCCCTGGCCCTCTTCCTTCTCCTGCACGCCGACTTCCTCTGGCGCGGGGTGCGGAAACTTCTCCGGCGGGCCCGTTCGCTCCCCTTTTACGCCCTCCTTCCGATCGGCCTCCTCCTCGTCCTCGGGGTGTATATCCGCTGGGCTGTGGATACGGTGCCCAGCCTAGGTCCCCGTCCCGATGCCGTCCTGCTCCTGGTCTTTTTCACCGCCGCCGTCCTCTATGCCCTGTCCTCCTGGTTCGAGCCGCTCAAGGATCTCCTGGCCCGTTTCGATGCCCTCCTGCGCGGCCCGTGGCTCCCGCCGCTCCTCCTCGCGCTCCTGATGGCCGGCCTCACGGCCTACGAACTGGCCTTTATCCAGGAAATGCAGTTCATCGGCCACGCCGACTATGCCGATAACGCCGTCGTGGCCCGCAACCTCCTGGCCGGCCGCGGCTTTACCGTGGATTACGCCGCCCAGTTCTACCGCTTCTATCCCGGCATCTCCCACCCCCAGGAGACCTGGCCGCTCCTCCAGCCGGTGCTCATCGCCCCCTTCTTCCACTTCCTGGGCGATTCGCCCTTGGCAGCCAAACTCCCCAACCTCATCCTGCAACCAGCCCTGGTCCTGGCGCTCTATATCTACGGCTCCCGTTTCTTCGACCGGCGGGTGGGGATGCTGGCGGCGCTCCTGGCCGTCTTCAACCGCTACACCTTCCGGCTGATCATCTTTCCCACCAACGACCTGGCCTTTACCCTGTTCGCCCTGCTTATGCTGGGGCAGTTCTTCTGGGCAACCGAGCGAGAGCAGGAGAGCCGGCCCTTCCTCCTTTCCTATCTCTGGGCCGGGGTCTGGGCCGGCCTGATGATGCTTTCCAAACCGAACGGGGCCCTCTTCGTGGCCGTGGCCTTGCTCTGGGACCTCGTCCGGCGCCGACGGGGGCGACGCTGGGCCGGCTGGTGGAAGGCCTGGCTGGCCTTCCTCCTCCCGGCCGGCCTCCTCTTTTCCCCCTGGGTCCTCCGCAACCTCCTCCTCTTCGGCTCGCCGATCTATTCCACCGAGCAGTTCGACGCCTGGATTCTCAAGTACCAGGATTGGGAGGAGATCTACCGCATCTACTTCCGCGACCCCCCCGAGCGCTCCTGGCTCCTGCGCTACGGCTTCGACCGGGTTTTCGAGGCTGTAGCGCAAGAGTTCCGCCGGTGGTGGCTGTATTTCTCCCGCGATGCCGGTTCGCTCCTGACGCTCCTCGGCTCGTTCCTGGCCCTGGGCGGAGCCCTCACGCTCCGGGGACGGGCGGCCCGGTTCTTCTCCCTGGTCGGAGCCGTCTTCCTGCTCTTCGGCACCTTTATCTGCACCTACTGGCACGTGGAGGAGCGCTACTTCGTCCCCTTCATCCCCTGGCTGGCCCTGCTCGTGGCCCGCGGACTCTGGTGGGGGCACGATGCCCTGGCCTACCGGCGGGGCGAGGAGGGCCGGTCGGTGCCCACCGGCTTCGGCTGGCTGGGATTGCTCCTCCTGGTGCTGGCCGCCTTACACCTCACCGCCTCTTTCCCCCAGGAAGCGGCGGCCAAGATGGAGATGGATCGGGGGCCGGCCGTGGTCGAGACACAGGTCTGGGATGCCGGCCGGGGGGAGTGGGTTATCCAGGCTGGCCCGCCCCAGGGCAAGCGGGCCGAAATCCAGGCTTACCGCTGGCTGGCCCGGAACAGCCCTCCCGAGGCGGTGGTGATGACCCGGGTGCCCTGGCAGTTCACCTATTACAGCGGCCGGCGCAGCGTGATGATTCCTCAGGGCCGTCCGGAGGAAGTCCGGTGCATCGCCGAACTTTACGGGGTGGACTATTTGCTCATGGAAGGCGACGCCCGAACCGAGCGGCCGGCCCTCCAGCAGGCCCTGCAACGCGGCGGCGGCCCCTGGACGCTCCTCCACGACGAAGGAGGGGTGCAGATTTACACCTTTACCTCCCAATTCCAGGGACGGGGACTGGCCCGGATGCTGGAATTCCTCCGGAGCGATTGCGGCCCCCTCCTCTTCGGGGACAAGCGATGAAGGTCGGCATGGTGACGTCCTCCTACCCCAAATATCCCGGCGAGGTCACCGCGCCGTTCATCGAGGAGATCGCCGCCGGCATGGCCGCGCTGGGGCATGAGGTGCACCTGCTCCTGCCCCACCACCCCGACCTGCGACGGGGGCCGGTCGAGCGCGGAGTTCACCTGCATCCCTACCGCTACGCCCCCTGTCGGGCGCTGGCCGTCTGGGGGTATGCCGAGTCGCTGGCCGCCGATGTGGAGGTGCGGGGGCGGACCTATCTGGCGGCCCCCCTGGCCCTTTCGGCCGGCCTCCTGGCCCTCCTCCGTCTCACCCGCCGGGAGCGCTTCGACCTCCTCCATGCCCACTGGGTGATCCCCAACGGCCCGGCCGCGGCATGCGCGGCCGGCCGGCGCGCCCTCCCCCTGGTCATCAGCCTGCACGGCTCCGACCTCTACCTCCCCGAACGCCAGCCCTGGCTGCGCCCCCTCGCCCGCTGGGCCTTCCGGCGCGCCTCCGCCATCACCGCCTGCAGCACCGACCTGGCCCGGCGGGCCATCGCCTTGGGCGCGCCGGCCGGCCGCCTCACCGTCATCCCCTACGGGGCCGACCCCCAGACCTTCCACCCGGCCGACCCGGCGGAACGGGAGCGCCTCCGGGCCGAACTGGGCCTGTCCCCAGGCGAACCGTTCCTTCTGGCCGTGGGCCGGCTGGTGCGCAAAAAGGGGTTTGATATCCTCATTCGGGCGTTGCCGCAGGTCATCCAGGAGGTCGGGCCGGTGCGGCTGGTCATCGCCGGCCGGGGCGACCTCCAAGAGGAACTGGCCGCCCTGGCCGGCCGGCTGGGGGTGCAGGACCGGGTCATCCTGGCCGGGGCCGTGGAACGCGACCGCCTGCCGGCCCTCTTCCGGAGTTGCGACCTCCTGGTCGTGCCCTCGATGCACGACGAGCGGGGCAACGTGGACGGCCTCCCCAACGTGGTGCTGGAGGGGATGGCCTCGGGCGTGGCCATCGTCGCCAGCGAGGTGGCCGGCATCCCCCAGGTGATTTCTTCGGAAGAAAGCGGGCTCCTGGTTCCGGAGCAGGACCCCCAGGCCCTGGCGGCGGCCATCGTTCGCTTGCTGCGGGAGCCCCAACTGCGGGCCCGCCTGGGACGGGAGGCCCGGAGGCGGGTGGAGGCGGAACTGAACTGGCCGGCCGTGGCCCGGCAGTTCGAGCAGGTGTATCGGCAGGTCACGGGAGGAAAGCGATGACCCTTCTGGAAAAGATCGAGCGCTTCGAGGCCCAGGTCGGGGTGATCGGGCTGGGCTATGTCGGGCTGCCGCTGGCCGTGGTCGTGGGCCAGGCCGGCTACCGGGTGGTCGGCATCGACCTCTCGGCGCGGGTGGTGGAGGGGGTGAACGCCGGCCGCAGCCATATCGGCGACGTCCGGGATGCCGAGGTGGAGGCGCTGGTGCACGCCGGCCGGCTGCGGGCCACCTCCGACTACGCCGCCCTCCGGGAGTGCGACGTCATCATCATCTGCGTGCCCACGCCGCTCGATAAGAACCGCCAGCCCGACATCTCCTACATCCTGGCCGCCGGCGAGGGCATCGCCGCCCATATGCGCCCCGGACAACTCATTTCCCTGGAAAGCACCACCTACCCCGGAACGACCGAGGAGGACCTGCTGCCGGTCCTGAAAAAGAGCGGCCTGAAGGTCGGACAGGACTTTTTCCTGTGCTTTTCACCGGAGCGGGTGGACCCCGGCAGCAAGCGCTGGAATACCCGCAACACGCCCAAGGTGGTGGGAGGGCTGACGCCGGCCTGTCGGGAGGTGGCGGTGGCCTTTTACAGCCGCATCGTCGAGAAAGTGGTACCCGTCTCCTCCCCCCGGGCGGCGGAGATGACCAAGATTTTCGAGAACACCTTCCGGGTGGTCAACATGGCCGTGGTCAACGAGATGGCCATGCTCTGCGATCGCATGGGCCTGAGCATCTGGGAGGTGATCGAAGCGGCCTCGACCAAGCCGTTCGGCTTCATGCCGTTTTACCCCGGTCCAGGAGTGGGTGGCCATTGTATCCCCATCGATCCGTTCTACCTGACCTGGAAGGCCCACGAGTACGACTTTCATACCCGCTTCATCGAACTGGCCGGGGAGATCAACCGGGCCATGCCTTACTTTGTCCGGGAAAAGGTCATCCGGGCGCTGAACGAACGGGGGAAGGCCCTTCGGGGGGCGCGTATCCTGGTGCTGGGCCTGGCCTACAAGGAGGATGTGGCCGATTGGCGGGAATCACCGGCCTTTGACGTCATTCGGCTGCTTCGGGAGTACGGCGCCGAGGTGTGGGCCCACGACCCGCTCATTCCGGAGGTCAACGACCCCCACCAGAATCTACACATCCGCTCCATCGAACTGGATGATGAGGCCATCGCCTCCTGCGACTGCGTGGTGATCGTCACCCATCATTCGTCCTACGACTACCAGCATATCGTGGACCTGGCCCAGGCGGTGGTGGACACGCGCAACGCCACGCGGCACATCGTTCGAGGGAGAGAAAAGATCGTGGTGCTGTAGTTTGACAACTTCGCCCCCACCGGCTATATTGGCACCCGGCAGGGGTCGTGCCGCTATCGTCGGGCTCAACCGGGTGCTCAGGAGATGTGGAAATGATGGCGGATAGAGGAACTCCGCAGGACATATACCCACCTCGGTATATTGTCTGGAGCACCCGGCGGCCGATAGACCTTTCCGATCTTTTCCAGAAGAAATGGTATCTCCGGCAGATCATCCTCCACGGCCGGAGCGAAGACATTCGCACTTTGGACCTGGACGACCTGGCCGCCTTGCTGGACGAACTTGCTCTCCCCCCCGATCTGCATCGACTCTGGAAGTGCTTTCTGGAGATGCGCCACCGTGTTGCGGGGTAAAGGACTGCTCACCCCCATACAGCGGGCCTTTCTGGCCGTCTTTTCTGGATTGCCCGACCAGGAACATTTCTACCTGACCGGCGGCACCTGCCTGGCCGAGTTCTATCTGGGGCATCGCCTTTCCCAGGATCTGGATTTGTTCACCGGGGAAGGCGAACTGATTCTGCCCTTTTCTTACCGCCTGGAGACGACGGTTCGGTCCGGCGGTTTGGCCATCACCGTGATCCGACGGTTCGCCAGTTTCGTCGAATTTCTTGTGGGGAGAGGAGAGGAGCAGGTGCGGGTGGACCTGGCTCTGGATGCCCCCTTGCGTTTTGAGCCGCCGCTGCTTTCAGAGTACGGCATCTGGACGAACAGCCGGCCTGACCTGCTGGCCGATAAGGTCCTGGCCTACTTCGGCCGGGCCGAACCCCGGGACGCGGTAGACCTTTATTTTCTGCTGCAGGAGGAAAACCTGGACCGTCTCCTGGACATGGCGGCCCGGAAGGACCCCGGCTTCGACCTGTACTGGTTTGCTGTAGCCCTGAACCGGGCTGCGGACTTTCCCGATGAACTGGAACGCTGGCCGGTTCAGATGCGGCGTCCTTTTGCCCCTCGCGACCTCAAGGCGACCTTTCAGCGGCTGGCATTGGACCTGATGGAGAGAATAACGGCTCGGAAGTAAAGTGTAGGTCGGATTGACCATCCGACCTGCGGGCGGAAGGCTGTAGGTCGGATTGACCATCCGACCTACAGCCTTCCAGCCGGGAAACCATCCGACCTACCGGCGGGAGTTAGAAGCGGCGGAACCTCTCCCGGGGCGCGCCGCAGATGGGGCAACGCTCCGGGGCTTCGCCCTCCACCGTCCAGCCGCACATCTCGCAGATGTAGAGGTCGCCCACGGCGGCATCCTTGCCGGTGAGGACCGCCTGGCGGGCTTTCTCGTACATCCCGGCGTGCACCTTTTCCGCCTCCAGCGCCGCCGAGTGGGAGCGGACGGCTCCCTTTTCCTCCTGCAGTTCGGCGACGGCACGGAAGGCCGGGTACATCTCCTCGACCTCGTAGGTCTCGCCGCCGATGGCCGCCTGCAGGTTGTCCGCCGTGGTGCCCACATAGCCCAGGGTTCTGAGGTGGTTGGTGGCGTGGACCTGCTCGGCGAAGGAAATGGCCCGGAAGAGGCGGGCCACGTTCGAGAGGCCCTCTTTCTCCGCCTGGTCGGCGAAGATGAGGTACTTCATGTGGGCCTGGCTCTCGCCGGCGAAGGCGGCTTCCAGATTGGCTTGGGACATCTTGCGCATCCTGCACCTCCTTTTTATTTTTGCATCCACTACCCAGAAACCGACGATGGACCTACGGCGACGACCGTCCGCTACCCGGTGTCGGGGGGCTCCCCGGGGAGGAGGCAAGGAGGGTCTGACCCCGCCGGGCCAGTTCGCGGAAGGTGAGCAGGTTCAGGTAATCCCGGAGCAGGCGGCGGGCATCCACCCAGGCCTCGTGCACCGAGCACTGGGGCATCAGCGGGCACTCCTGGGGGTCCAGGGTGCACCGGTTGAGGGCAATGGGCCCATCCATGGCCTCCACGACCTCCAGGAGGCTGATCTCGGCCGGCGAGCGGGCCAGGGCAAAGCCGCCGCCCTTGCCCCGCCGGCTCTGGAGGAAGCCGGCCGCCACCAGTTGAGCCACAACCCGCCGGGTCAGGGCAGGAGGCATCAACCGGAGGCGGGCGATCTCGCGGGCCGTCAGGTGGGTGCCCGGCGGCTGCATGGCCAGGTGGAGCAGGATACGAGCCGCATAGTCACACTGCCGACGGACGGTCAGCATCGGAACCTCCAAATGTTATCATTACAGTAGTATTCTACCACGGGACAGGAGTCCTGTCAAGAAGGATTTCGTGCCGGCGGAGGACAGGCCAAGCGGGCGGCCTGAGACTCTCAGGCTTGCCGGCCTGTCCTGCGCCCCCACCGCTCCCACAGCCCGGCCGGATAGCCTACCATCTTGGCGACGTCTCCGGTCAGGCGTATGAGGGGCAGGAGGAAAAGGGCTCCGACGCGCCAGGACGGGGAGAGTTCCCCCAGCACCGGCCACAGCCGGCCGTAGTAGCGCCGGAGGTAGGCCATCCCGCCCAGCCCCAACAGCACCCAGAGGTAGGGCCACCAGGCCCCGGCGACCAGCAGCCCCAGCCCCACGGCGTAACTTCCATAGCGCAGGGCGTGACGCAGCGGCCAGAGGCCGGCCAGCCCGTCGCCATAGGCATAGTTGCGATACTGGCGGAAGAGGGCCGCGAGGGAGGAGCGCGGGCGAAAGTGCACGACCGCCGTCGGGGCAAAGGCCTGGCGAAACCCCATCGCCTGCGCCCGCCGGGCAAAAACCAGGTCTTCGCCATAGGGCAGGTCCTCAGGGAAACCTCCCACCGCTTCCCATACCTCCTTCCGAAAGGCCAGCGATTGCCCCGCCGGCAGGAAACGCTCCGGCCTGATCTCCGCCAGCCGCGGGTAGTTCACCGCCCCCAGGATACGCTCAAAGGGGCTGTGGGGATCGGCCCGGAAGAAGCCGGCCACCAAGTCGGCTTCCCCGCGCTCCAGCGGGGCGACGATTTCCTCCAGCCAGCGCGGGTCCAGCCGCAGCCCGGCATCGGTACAGGCAATGAGCGGGGAGGTCGCGGCGCGGACGGCCGTGTTGCGCCCCTGCGGGATGTTCTCCCCGCCGGCCGTGGTACGCAGCGGCAGCCGCCCCCGGTAGCCCTCCACGATTTCCATCGTCCGATCGGTGCAGCCGCCGTCATTGATGACCACCTCATCCGGCCGGCGCGTCTGCTCCAGAATCGAATCGAGAAGGGCACCGATCGTTTCTTCCTCGTTTCGGACGGTGGCGATCAGGGAAACACCAGTCCACACGGGGTCAACCTGCCAGGGCCGCCTCCAGGCGGGGCAGGATCACCTGCCAGTCATAGTGGGATACGACCAGTTCCCGCCCGGCCCGGCCCAGCCGGAGGCGTTCCTCCGGCCGGCGCAAAAGTTCCACCACGCAGGCGGCAAACGCCTCCGCTCCGGCGGCCAGCCGGAGGTGCTCGCCGTCCACCAGGCCCTCCACTCCTTCGGCCCCCAGCGGGGTAGAGACCACGGCCCGTTCCATCGCCAGGGCCTGCAGGAGTTTGAAACGGATGCCCCCGCCGAAGCGCATCGGCAGGATGTAGAGGTCGGCCCGGCCGATGTAGGGCCGGTCGTCGGGCACGGCACCGACCACCTCGATGCCGGGAAATTTCCGCAGCGCCTCCACCGCCGGAGTGGGCGAACGGCCCACGATCTGGAAACGGGCCTCGGGTATGGCGGCCCGCACCTGGGGCCAGATTTCCCGGCCGAACCACTGCGCGGCGTCCACATTGGGGCGAAAGTCCATCCGCCCGGTAAAGATCAGGGTAGGAGGGTGGGGGTCGGCCGGCGGCGGAAGAGGGGCGTAGGCGGAGCAATCCACGCCGTTGGGCACGATGGCGATGGAGGCTTCGGGCGCGATACGGAGGAGGGCCGCACGGTCGGCCGGAGAGACGGCCAGCACCCGGTCGGCGGCACGGCAGGCCCGGGCCTCGAAACTTTGCAGCCGGCCGGCCTGGACCCGGGAGTACAGGGCCGCCGGGAGACGCCGCTCCCGCCGGGCAATCTCCCAGGCCCGCCACTGCAGGAGGTACTCGGCGTTGTGCTCGTCCAGGATCAGCGTAGGGAGCGGCCGGCCCATCCGCCGCAGGCGTTCCCGAGCCCAGAGGCCGTGGGCGGCCATCTCCAGTCCCTCCACCAGGAGGATGTCGGGGGAATGGCGGCGGAGATGCTCGTCCAGGAGTTGTCGGAAGGCCGGCGAGGCGCAGCGTCGGACCAGGTCGGGCGTGGGGGAAAAGAACAAGGCCGCCAGGCGGGAAGGCAGGCGGTGGGCCGGCCGAGGGACGGCGGCAAACGGGAAGAGGCCTGCCAGCGGAGCGGCCGCGGCGATCTCCTCCGCATCGCGGGCCAAGCAGAGGAGTTCCAGGTCATGGCGGCGGGCCAGGCCGCTGAGGAGGTGGTAGTCGCGCATCGCCTTGCCGTGGTGGGGCGGGTAGGGCACCTGGGCGGAGAGGGCCAGAACCTTCATTTTCCCAAGAGAATTTCCCTCAGGTGGGGCAGAAAGAGCACCACCCCGATCGCCACGGAGAACAGGGCCGCCAGGAGGACGGCGGCCGCCGCCAGGTCCTTCGCCCGGCGGGCCAGGGGCCGCCTCTCCGGACTGGCCAGGTCCACCACCGCCTCCAGAGCCGTGTTAAAGGTCTCGGCCGCCAGGACCAGGGCGATGGTCAGCAGGAGGAGGGCCCATTCCTGGGGGGTCAGCCCCACCAGAGCGCCCAACGCCAGCACCAGGACGGCGATGCCCAGGTGGACGGCCATGTTGCGCTGGGTTCGGACGGCGTTGCCCAGGCCGGCAAAGGCGGCCCGAAAGGAGAAAAGGAGGGAACGGGGCTGCTGGAAAGCGTCCAGAAGCCGTTCCTGGCGGACCTCCATACGGCGGCGTTCGGCCTCCGTCCCATCGTCATAGCCCAGGAGGTGCAGGAGGCCGTGGACGAGGAGCGTCTCGCACTCCTCCTCCCAGGAGTGGCCGTAGGAGGGGGCCTGCTCGCGGGCCCGTTCCAGGGAGACGGCCACGTCCCCCAGGTAGGGCCGGCCCTTTTTCCCCACGACCAGGGCCGGCCGGCCCCCGGTCTCCTCCAGAGGAAAGGCCAGCACATCGGTCGGTTCGTCGCGCCCCAGGTAAGCCCGATTGAGCGCCTGGATGCCGGCGTCGTCGGTCAGGGCGACGCCGACCTCGCTCCCTTCGGCCCCTTCGGCCGTCAGGACAAAGCGCGCCAGCCGTTCCAGCCGCTTCAGATCGGGAAAAGGCCCGGCCGCCTCCAGGTGAAACTCGATATGAGGGGTCAACTTTCCTCCTTTAGGTTGAGCCTGTCGAAACCTTCGGGCGCGCTTCCTCCGCCCGGCCCATCTCCGGGTAAACGATACGCGGGTGGTAAACCCCGTGTAACACCTCGGTAAAGGCCCGGCCGATCTGCTGCAGGTCGCGGAAGGTCAAATCACTTTCGTCCAGTTGTCCCTCCCGCACCCGCTGCTCGATGATGCCGGCCACCAGTTTGGCCAGCGGATCCTCCCCCTCCTTCTTCTTCTCCAGCATTTCCTGCAACTTGCCCGACAGGCTCAGAGAGCGCACCGTCGCTTCGACCGAGTCGGCCAGCATGAGGATGGCCGCCTCCCGCGATTGCGGGCGGGGGCCGGGGTAACGATAGTCCTCCGGGTTGACGGTTTCTTCCTCCTGGAGAGCGCGCTGGTAGAAATAGGCGGCCGTCGTCGTGCCGTGGTGCTGGGGGATGAACTGGACGATCTGTGCCGGCAGGCGATACTTACGGGCCAGTTCCAGGCCCTCCCGCACATGGTCAATGATGATCCGGGCGCTGCTGGAGGGGGGCAGTTCGTCGTGGATGTTGCTCCGGCCGGCCTGGTTATCAATGAAAAAGTAGGGGCGTACCATTTTGCCGATGTCGTGAAAGTAGGCGCCGACCCGGACGAGCAGCGGATCGGCCCCGATGACCTCAGCGGCTCGCTCGGCCAGGTTGCCGACGATGATGCTGTGGTAGTAGGTACCCGGGGCTTCCTGCATCAGACGGTGCAGCAGGGGGTGGTTGGGGTTGGAAAGTTCCATCAGTTGCAACACCGTGATCCGGCCGAAAAGCATGCCCAGCAGGCCGAACGTGGCGAAACTGACTGCCGCCGAAGCAAAGCCGTTGATGGCGCAGGCCGCCGCCACCTTGAGCAACTCGGTGGGCGTGAGTTCCTGGGTGATCAGCCGGAAGGCCCCGGCGACGACCCAATTGCCCAGGGTGATGTAGGCGCCGGTCAGAAGGAAAGCGCTGGAACGCTGGGCCTTCCAGATGCCGTAGATGCCGGCCAGGCCGCCGACGACCCCCAGAAAACCCAGTTCCAGCCCCAGCGCGCCGCCGCCCATCTGTCCCACCAGAAGCGATAGGACGGTCGTCGCCCCCAGCGCCACCTGGGGATTCAAGAGCAGGGTCAGCAGGATGGCCGCCGTGGGCAGCGGGAAGGCATAGGCCACACCGACGCGGTTGGGAACCAGCAACCGCGCACCGAGGGTCGCCGCGACCATCACCAGGCCGATGAGGAGCAGGTCGCGCAAGTCATACGGCTTTTTTTCCTGAAGGCGATGGAGGTAGAGGCCAAAGGCCGCCAGCAGGCCGAACACGAGTACGGTCTGCCCGGCCACCCGAATCCATGACCCCTGGGGGGCCAGCAGGCCGGTGGCCTCCAGTTTTTCCAGATCGAGTTCCCGCACCCGCTGCCCTTCGGCCACGATCATCTCCCCTTCCAGAACCTCCACATAGTGATCCGGGGTTCGGGCGCGGGCCTCCTGTCGCCGCTGCTCCGTCGCCGCCTCGTCCACGACATAGTTCGGAACCAAAAAGGACGAGACCAGTTCGGCCACCAGCCGGCGTTTGTCCAGGGGGAAAAGGGGGGTTACCCGGTTGAGCAGTCCCTCGCGTAACCTCTCGATATCCTGGGCGCGGAGTTGGGGGATGCCTCCCGGCTCCAGGGGAGCATAGGTCACCTGCTCGTACAGCCGCAGGGCCTCTTTATGGACCTCCGGCCATTCCTCCTCCGGCAGGCTCAGGAGGAGGGCCAACGTCTCCGTGGTGAAACGAACCTCCTCGAGGCCGGCCATCCGTTGCTGGCGTTCCTCCGGGGTCAGGTCGGGGTCGTAGAGGATCGCGCCGAGCATCCTCAGGGTATCGGAGAGGGCCTGGCCCTGGCGGACGGTGATGGTGGGATCGAAGCGATAGACCTCGGCCACGGCTTTGGCGGCGGCCTCCCGGTCGGCTTCGGTCAGGATTTTGCTGACGTAGCGCACCGTGACCGGCGACTTGATGGTGTAGGGCGCGGGGGCGTCCAGGCGGACCTCCGGACCGATAGCCGAGGGGAAAAAGGGCATGGCCAGGATGAGGCTCAGGAGGAGGCTCAGAAGGGCGGAAAAGAGGATCAGCCGGCCCGCCGGGGAAGAGAGGTCGGCCGGTCTCCTGCCACCCGTTGGACGACCGTGCAAAGACGCCGTCATCCCCGGCTCCTCCGGGAAGGCTACTTGCGGCCGGCCAGCGCCTCCCGCACCAGGGCGTTGACCAGCCGGCCGTCGGCCCGGCCGCGGAGTTTCTCCATGAGGTGCTTCATCACCCGCCCCATATCGGCCGGCCCGCTGGCCCCCAGTTCGGCGACCACCTGGACCACGACGGCCCGGACTTCGGCCTCGTCCATCTTCTGCGGCAGATAGGCCTCGATCAGGCGGAGTTCCATTTCCTCGGCGGCGGCCAGGTCCTCCCGGCCGCCCTGCCGGTAGGCTTCGATGGACTCGCGGCGTTGCTTGGCCGCCCTTTCCAGCACGGCCAGCACGCCCTCATCGTCCAGTTCGCGCTGTTGTTCGATCTCGGCGTTGCGAATGGCCGCCTTGAGCATACGCAGGGCGGTGGCCCGGGCCCCGTCATGGGCCAGCATGGCCGCCTTGAGGTCCTCTTGCAGGCGCTCCTTCAACGTCATCTCAGCCTCCTGACTTTACCGGTGCCGGCCGATCCGGCTGGGACCATTATAGCGCATCGCCGGGGCCGGCGCAATCGGCTTGGCTGACATCCAGGGCTTTCCTTTTTTAAAAGCCGCTCGGCCGGCGGTTTGGCCTCTCGTTAGAACACGGGAAAGCCCTGCACAGCAACGGATGCGTTGTTGAGCAAACAACCTGCCTGTGGTAAAAAGTACCGCCCGACCGGGGCCAGGCGGACACGGAGGGCTCTGTCGGGCAGAAAGGAGGTGGGTATCGGCGCTTCCCCGTGGCCGGCGAAGGGGGGATTTCGCCCCAAAAGGGCGACGCCTTCGCCGTAAAGTACCCCATGTATGTTTCCGGCATACCGATATGGAGGAGGCTCGCAATGGACCGGAAATCGGCTCTCCTGGAACAGTTCCGACCGCCGAGGAAACGGTGGATGCGAAGGGCCTGGTTGGTGCTGTGGCTGGGCCTGTTTCTCGTCGCCCTGCCGGCCGCCACGGCCGGGACCCTGCCCGCCGGGCCGGCAGACCTCGCCGCCTACGACGCCCGGCATGACGAGTACGCCTCCCCGGCCCCGGATGCTGCCGGCCGGCCGCTTCCCCCGGCCGGAGATGGGGAGCCCTTCCCGGCGCCCCTGCGCCGGCCGCCGATGGAGCAGGCGCGCCCGGGCCTGCAGGGAGCGGCCCCCTATCGCTACTTCCTCTTCTCCATCGGCTGCCAGCCTCCGGTGGGACAGTTCAACGAGCCTTACGGCATAGCCGTGGCCCCCGACGGCACCGTCTACGTGGCCGACAACGGGAACGACCGCATCCAGGCCTTTGGCACGGCCTATCCTGACACCTGGCGCGGGGAGTTCTTCGGCAACGACCTCCCAGAGGGCGAGGGGGAACACCCGGCCCGCCGGCCGGGAAGGCGCACGACACGGATTGGGCACGGATACACGGATGAGGGTGCTCGGCTCGGCCGGCGCCTTGCCCCAGGCGGGATGAGGACGGATGCCCACCGGGGCCGGCCGGGGCAGCGAGACACTTTACAGCCGGCGGTAGCGCTTTTCTGCAGGGGGAGTTTGAGGGGGACGGGTAGGGGCCGGCCGCTGGCCGGCCCTCCCCCTCAACGGGGGTGCGGGGGGCAGGAGCCCCCCGCAAGAGGCCGGCGTCCCGCGACGGGCGGGGCGGAAGGCGGTCGGGCCGGCCGGCAACCCCATCTCCCATACCCCCGGGGGTATAGGGAAATGCCCTCTCCCAGAGGGCAAGGGGGAACATCTGGCCCGCCGGCCGAAAACGGGGACGGCCCGGCCCCTGCAAGGGGGCGGGACAGGGCTCCCGCAGGAAGGCCCGGCCCGCCGGCTGAAAAGAGGATGACAGAGTCCCTTTGCCCCGGGAGACGGGCTGTAGTATAATGCGACCGAGGTATCGTCGAGGTCCCATCCTCAACCTGGAGATGCGAAGAAAAAGCCATGTCGAACGATAGGGTGCTGAAGGAACCGTTTCCCAGGGGGGTGCTCCCGGACGAGGCCCAGGTGCAGGCCTGTATCCGGTGCGGGCTCTGCTCGGCCGTCTGTCCGGTGTATCAGGAGAGCCTGCTGGAGACCGATGCCCCGCGTGGGCGCATCGCTCTGGTGCGGGCCGTCCTGGAAGGCCGGCTGAAGCCGAGCCGGCGCTTCAAGCAGGTGGTCTATGAATGCCTCTACTGCCAGGCCTGCACGGAGGTCTGTCCGGCCGGCGTCCGCACCGACCTGCTGATGATGGCGGCGCGGGCCTATCTGCTCCAGTATGAGGGGGAGAACCTCTTCCGCCGCTTCCTCTTCCGCTGGCTCCTGCCCCGGCCGGAACGGGTGGAAGCCGCCACCACCCCCTTGCGCTGGTACGAACATCTGGGCCTGCGCCGGCTGGTGGAGCGATGGCATCTGGATCGCCTCCTGCCCCGTCGCCTGCGGGAGATGGCCTGGCTGCTGCCGCCGGTCCCACGCCGGCCGCAACGCCGGCTGCTGCCGGAAGTGACCCCCGCCCGGGGCGAGCGCCGCCATCGCGTCGGCTACTTCCTCGGCTGTGCTCAGGATGTGATGTTTGCCTCGGCCAGCCAGGCCACCGTGCAGGTGCTGGCCCGTAACGGCTGCGAGGTCTATACCCCCCGGGTGACCTGCTGCGGCATGCCGCATCTGGGCTACGGCGAGGTGGAGGTGGCCAAAGAACTGGCCCGTCAGAACATTGCCGCTTTCGAACGGGCCGGCGTGGAGGCCGTGGTGACCGACTGCGCCTCCTGCGGGGCCACCCTGCAGGAATATGCCGAACTCCTCTCCGGAGATCCGGAATGGAGCGAACGGGCGCAGGCCTTTTCCCGACAGGTCTATGACATCAGCGCCTACCTCCTGCATATCGGCATCGAGCCGCCCCAGGGGCGGGTGGAGGTGCGCGTGACCTACCACGACCCTTGCCACCTGGCCCGGGCCCAGAAGGTGGTGCAGGAGCCCCGGCAACTCCTAAGGATGATTCCCGGCCTGGAACTGGTGGAGATGGCCGAGGCCGACCGATGCTGCGGCAACGCCGGAAGCCACGCCCTCACCGACCCCCAGGGTTCGGGGGAAATCCTCGACCGCAAGATGGCCAACGTGGCGGCCACCGGGGCGCAGGTCGTGGCCAGCGGTTGCCCCGGCTGCCAGATTCAACTCTGGCGGGGCATCCGCCGGGCCGGGCTGCCGATGCGCGCCCTGCACCCGATCGAACTCCTGGAGCAGGCGTACCGGAATGGAGAGATCGGTGAGAGAGCCGGAGGAGGGCCATGGCCGGCCGGGCAAGAGGCCGAAGGGAAGTAGTCCTTGCCGCCAGCCGGGCGGACCGCCGCCGGCTGGGGCGTCTCGGTGAGGCGGCGGCCGAGGCTTTCCTGCTGCAACAGGGCTATGAGATCGTGGAGCGCAACTGGCGCTGCCGGCAGGGCGAACTCGACCTGGTGGGCCGGCAGGGCGGCGACTGGGTCTTTATCGAGGTGCGCAGCCGGCGCAGTTCGACTTGCGGCAGCGCCGAAGAATCGGTGACGCCGGCCAAGCAGCGGCGTCTGCTGGGTCTGGCGGAGGCCTACCTCCAGGCCCACGGCCTGGAAGGCGTCTCCTGGCGCATCGATGTGGTGGCCGTGGAGGTGGACCGCATCGGCCGGCCGGCCCGGATAACGCTCCTCCCGGCGGCGGTCTGGGCCCAGGGAGGGGAGGTATGACCGAGCCTGCGCTGACCCCCGAAAGCCTCCAGGACCGCTTCGGCCTCCAACTGTCATCCGGCGAGGTGCCCCTGAAACTTTATACCCGCCACTGGATCGTCCTCCTCCGCTGGGGCGGCCTGATCCTGCTCTTGCTTTCGCCGCCGGCCGGCCTCCTGGCCTGGTCGATCCACGGCTCGGGGCAGCAGTTGACCTGGTGGATCATCCTGCTCACCCTCCTTTACCTGGCCGCCATCGCCTTGCTCGGTTACTACGGCTACGCCGACTGGCGCAACGACGCCCTGATCATGACCGACCAGCGGCTGCTCTACGTCGAGCAGACCATCCTCCTTTCCTACACCATGCGCGAGGCCCTGCTGAGCAACGTGCAGAACGTGCGCTCCTCCAGCAAAGGCCTTCTGGCCTCCCTGCTTCGCTACGGCGACCTCGTCATCGAGACCGCCGCCCGCCGGATGGACATCTCCTTCGGCCCGATCCCGCACCCCCAGAAGGCCCAACAGGACATCATGGCCCGTTTGGAACAGATCCGCGCCCAGATTTCCCGACAGCGCATCGAAGAAACGCTGCGTCGCCACCTGTACGGGGAACAGCCGGAGGAGGGGCCGGCCCAGGAAGAACCTCCTCCCCGCCGGCGCTGGTTTCTGATTCCCCCCAACCCCCTCATCGAGGGCGAAAACATCACCTGGCACAAGCACTGGTTCTTCCTTCTCCGTCGCCAGGTCGGGCCGGTCCTGCTTCTGGCCCTGAGCGTGGCCGGTTTCTTCTTGCTCCCGGCCCTCCCCTTCGCCGTCCCCGGCTGGGTCTATATCGTCCCTGCCGTGCTTCTGCCCCTGTCCCTGGCCACGATCGTCTGGCGCTATCAGGTCTGGAAGGGGGACGTCTACACCCTGACGGCGACCCAGTTGCACGATATCTACCGTACCCCCTGGGGCCTCCTGGGCGAAGAGCGCCGCATCGGGGAACTCAGCCGCATCCAGAACATCTCCTTCCAGAAGCCGGGCCTGCTGGCCTGGGTTCTGGACTTTGGCGACGTGCGCATCCAGACGGCCGGGGCGGAGGACTTTACCTTCAGCCGGGTACCCCATCCGGAGGAAGTGCAGCGGGAGATCTACCGCCGCCAGGCCCAGGCCCGCCAGCGCGAGGAGGAACGGGAGCGGGAGCGCATCGCCGAATACCTGGCCGTTTACCGGAAACTGGAGCGCGAGCGCTCTCAGGAGTAGCCGGTTATCCCCACCTTTTCCACAACCATTTCCCGGCGGACCGGGAAACACCGTTTGGCCCGGCGTCCGGAGGGGTAAATCGGGGCAATATTTTGCCGCCCTATCGGCGTCTCTGAAGCATCGCTCCTCCTGCCCACATTTCCCCGGACGGGGGAAAGCACTTTTCCACAAAAGGGGGTCGGACGGGCGGTTTTGTATAAAAAATGGCGCAGGAAAATCGGCTTTAGTATAAAAAAATGTTATACAAAAAGGCCTAAAGCCGCTTGAAAGTGCCGGGAAAAGGTGGTATGATAACCGGTTGCAAGGCTCGATCTCGGCCACCGGCCGGGAGAGGGCTGAGGACCTCAGGAGGGTTCCTTGAACGCGCGGCAGGTCTGGCAGGCGGTTTTGGGCGATCTCCAACTCCGCCTTTCCCGTTCCGATTTTGAGACCTGGTTCCAGGGCACGTCCATCGTGGCCTTTGAGGACGGCCTGGTGGTCGTGGGTACGCCCAACTCCTTCGCCAAGCAATGGCTGGAGCGGCGGGCGGGCAACCTGATTCGCCGGGCCCTGGCCAACGTCCTCGGCTACAGCGTGCAGGTGCGGGTGGTGGTGACCGGGAACGGGACGGCCGGCGCAGAGACGGCTCCCCGTCGGAAGCCGGCCGGGGGCGCTTCCCGCCCGGAGGTCGAGAAAAAGGCCCCGGTATCCGGAGCCGCCCCCCTGCCCATGCCCCTCCCCGGCGGCCTGAACCCGGATTACACCTTCTCTACCTTCGTCGTGGGCAGCAGCAACCGGATGGCCCACGCCGCCGCCATGGCCGTCGCCGAGCGGCCGGCCCACGCCTATAACCCCCTCTTTATCTACGGCGGCGTCGGCCTGGGAAAAACCCACCTCCTCCACGCCGTCGGCCATTATGCCCTGCGCCGAAACCCGGAACTGCGCGTGCTGTACGTCTCCTCGGAAACCTTTACCAACGAACTCATCAACGCCATCCGCCGCCAGGAAACGGAGGAATTCCGCCGTCGCTACCGCCATAACGATATCCTCCTCATCGACGACATCCAGTTCATCGCCGGCAAGGAGAGCACGCAGGAGGAGTTTTTCCACACCTTCAATACCCTGCACGCGGCCTACAAGCAGATCGTCCTCACCAGCGACCGCCCGCCCAAGGCCATCCTGACCCTGGAGGAGCGGCTGCGCTCCCGCTTCGAGGGCGGCCTGATCGTGGACATCCAGCCGCCGGACTTGGAGACCCGCGTGGCCATCCTGCGCACCCGGGCCGAGGAAAAGGGCGTCTCCCTCCCGGAGGAGGTGGTCGAGTTCCTGGCCCAGCGGGTGCAGCGCAACATCCGAGAACTGGTCGGCTGTCTCAACCGCCTGTTGGCCTATGCCGAACTGAACGGCCTGCCGCTGACGGTGTCGCTGGCCCAGGAGGCCCTGGCCGAGGTCTTTTTCCGGCCGCATCGCCAGGAACTGACCCCGGCCCAGGTGATCGAGACGGTGGCCCGGCACTATGGGCTCAACCCGGATGACCTGCGGGGCAAGAGCCGTCACCAGGAGGTCGCCGTTCCCCGCCAGATCGCCATGTACCTCATCCGTGAGGAGATCGGCATGCCGCTGGCCGAGATCGGCCGGGAACTGGGAGGCCGCGACCACACCACCGTGCTCTACGGTTGCGAGAAGGTAGCCCAGACCATCGAGGTGGATGCCCGCCTGCGGCGCGAGGTACTGGCCCTGCGCGAAAAACTCCACGCCGAAGCCTAATTTCGATTGCGGACGGGTAGCCGAAGGCCCGGCTTCGCCTTTTCCTGCGCAGATTTGACAAATTCAGGATGTTAGTATATACTAACAATCAAGATTAGGTCGCAAATATCGCCGGCCCATGCCCGGCTGGGAGGTTCGGATGGACCGTCTGGTGGCCTTGAGCACCCTGGCACCCCAGGAAAAGGGGGTGGTGCGTTCCCTGGAAGGGGGACGCGGCTTTGTCAGCCGGATGGCGGCCCTGGGCTTTACCCCCGGCGCCACGGTGACGATGGTCCAGAACTTTGGCCGGGGGCCGATGATCGTCCTGGTGCGCGGGGCCCGCGTCGCCCTGGGGCGTGGGGAGGGACAGAAGGTCCTGGTGCAACGGGAGGAGGACGGCCGTGAGCCGGAGAGCCGTTAGAGCCACGGCCGGCGGCCTCTGTGCCTGCGAAACCGCCTCGGGGCGGGGCGAATGCCCGCCGGCCGTCGGGGCGGTGACCGTGGCCCTGGCCGGCCAGCCCAACGTGGGCAAGTCCACCGTCTTCAACCTGCTCACCGGCCTCTCCCAGCACGTCGGCAACTGGCCGGGCAAGACGGTCGAGCAAAAGACCGGCCTGCTCCATTACGACAGCCTGGCCGTCCGCCTGGTGGACCTGCCCGGCACCTACAGCCTCACGGCCAACTCCCCGGAGGAGCAGATCGCCCGCGATTTCATCCTGCGGGAGCGGCCCGATGCCGTGATCGTCATCGTGGATGCGGCCACATTGGAGCGCAACCTGTACCTCCTGGCCGAACTCCTGGCCCTGCCGGTCCCCCTGGTCCTGGGGCTGAACATGATGGACGTGGCCGAGCAGGAGGGGGTGCGCGTGGACGTGGGGCTTCTGGAAGCCGCGTTGGGCATCCCGGTGGTGCCGATGGTGGCCAGCCGTAACCAGGGGGTGCGGGAACTGGTGCAACGGGTGGTGGCCTTGCTACGGGGAGAAGTGCCCTACCGCCCCTGCCGGCCGGAGGTACGGGCCGATCATCGGGCCGTGCTAAAGGAACTCCAGGGGCTCATTGCAGGCCGCCTTCCCGAGCCGTATCCGGCCGACTGGACGGCCCTCAAACTCCTGGAGGGGGATAAGGAGATCACCGCCCTGGTCCGGGAGCGCCTGCCGGAGGAAGTCTGGAGCCGGGTGGAGGCGATCCTGCACCGCCATGAGGATGCCGTCCTGGCCGTGGCCGGCGGTCGTTACGACTGGATCGAGCGGGTGGTCCGCGCCGCCGTCTTCCGGCCCCGGGCCGGCCGGGTGACCCTGACCGAGCGGCTGGACCGGGTGACCACCCATCCCTGGGGCGGCCTCCTGGTCCTGGCCGGGGTGCTGGGGCTGGTCTTCTGGCTGACCTATGCCGTCGGTGCGCCGCTGCGGGACTGGCTGGACGGCGTCATCGTCCAGGGGCTGGCCGAGTGGGCCGGCCGGTTCCTTTCCGGCGCCCCGGGCTGGCTTTCCGGCCTGGTGGTGGACGGCCTCATCGGCGGCGTGGGCACGATGCTCACCTTCATCCCCATCCTGGTCATCTTCTTCGCCAGCATGTCCTTCCTGGAAGACATCGGCTATATGGCCCGGGCCGCCTATGTGATGGACCGCTTCATGCATCCCCTGGGGCTGCACGGCAAAAGTTGCCTGCCCCTCTTCCTGGGCTTTGGCTGCAACGTGCCGGCGGTGATGGGCACGCGTATCATCGAAGAGCGGCGGGCCCGTCTGCTCACCCTGCTGCTCACCCCGCTGGTGCCCTGTACGGCGCGCCTGGCGGTCCTGGCCGTGCTGGCGCCGGCCTTCTTCGGCCCCTATGCCCTGTGGGCCTCCTGGGGGCTGGTGATCTTTTCCCTCCTGGTGCTGGCCCTGCTGGGCGTGGGGCTCAACCGGGCCCTCTTCCGGGGCGAACGCTCTCCCTTTATCCTGGAACTGCCGCTCTATCACCTGCCCAACGCCCGGACGATCGGGCTGGCCGTCTGGCAGAGGCTGCGGGCCTTCCTGCGCAAGGCCGGCACGGTCATCCTGGCCGTCTCGGTGGTGGTATGGGCCCTGGCCTATTCCCCCGGGGGAAGGATTGAGGAGAGCGTCCTGGGGTGGATCGGGCGCGGGCTATCCCCCGTGGGGGCGCTCATGGGCCTGGACGGGCGCATGACCATAGCCCTCCTGACGAGTTTCGTGGCCAAGGAGAACACGGTAGCCACCCTGGGCGTGCTCTACGGCAGCAGTGAGGAGGGGCTGGCGAAGGTTCTGGCCGCCGAGGTACGCCCGGCCAGCGGGCTGGCCTTTCTGGTGATGACGATGCTCTTTATCCCCTGTGCGGCCACCTTCGCCGCCATGCGCCAGGAGGGCGGCTGGAAGTGGGCCTGGCTGGGGATGGCCCTGCTCCTGGTTATCTCCCTGATGGCGGGGACGGTGGTCTACCAGGCGGCCCGTTGGGCGGGGCTATAGCCATGGCGGGCGGCCTTTGATCGCTCTGCGGCTTTTCAACAGGTTTGTGAGGAGGTGTGGCCATGGGGGCGGCCTTTTTGATCGCCCTGCGTGAAGGTCTGGAAGCGGCCCTGATCGTGGGCATCATTCTGGCGGTGCTTCGGCGACTGGAGCAGCCCGTTTACCGAGGAGCCGTCTGGGCCGGTGTGGCAGCCGCAGCGGTCCTGAGCGTCCTGGGGGCTATGGGCCTGAATGCCCTGGGCCTCGTCCTGGAGGGCCGAACCGAAGCAATCTTTGAGGGGCCACCATGCTTCTGGCCGCCGGCATCCTCACCTGGGTGATTTTCTGGATGCAACGGCAGGGACGAGAAATCCGCGTCGGCCTGGAGGCCGAGGTCCGCCGTGTCGTGAGCGAGGAGGATAGGTGGCTTCTCTTTGTCCTTTCTTTTGTGGCTGTACTGCGCGAGGGTCTAGAGATGGCCCTCTTTCTGACGGCGGCCTCCTTTCAGGTCGAAACCGGCCAGATATGGTTCGGTGCCTTGCTCGGCCTTATGGTAGCCATCGGGCTAGGCTGGCTTTTCCTGGCTGTCGGCAAGGGGCTAAACCTGCGGTTGTTCTTCAGAATCACCAGCCTGGTGCTCCTGCTCTTTGCGGCCGGGCTGGTCGGCCGGGGCATCCATGAACTCCAGGAGAGTGGGATGATCCCTACCCTCATCGAGCATCTCTGGGATATCAACCCCTTCCTGGACGAAAAGGGGCCGTTGGGTTCGTTTCTGCAATCCCTTCTGGGATATAACGGCAACCCTTCGCTGCTCGAGGTGGTGGCTTACATCCTTTACCTAGGAACTGTGAGCCTTCTAGGTTGCCGGCAAGCGGCCGATGGGGCACTCCGTCTTCGGACATAGGCCCGCTCCGGGCCGCAGCAACGGAGGGCGAGCCTCCCGCCGAGCCGGGCATCCTCTGGCCCGCCAGGAGGCTCGCCCTCCTACCACCACCCGAAAACGATCAACGAGCCACCAGCAACGATCAGCACCCCCTCGGCTCACCACGAGGCTGGCCCTTCCACGCGGAGATTCGCTCTCCCCCGTTCAGGGCGTAGCAGGTCCAGGAGGTTCTTCCAGCCCAGCGTCCCGACCAGGTTGAGGAGAAAGGCCAGGAAGCCCAGCGCCATCACCACGGCCCCGATCACTCCCACCCGGAGGTAGGGCTGGTAGCGGGCCAGTTCCGCCCCGGTGTAGATCGTCCGTCGGAGCATTCCCCGGCTGCCGGCCATGCCTAGGCCGTAGGCCATGGCCACCGAACCGGCCAGCCATAGCCAGAGGTGCACGTTCACCAGCAGGCGACTGCGCACTGCCAGCCGGGTCAGCATGGGCAACAGGGCATAGATGACGGCGAAAAGGAGCGAGCCCAGGCCAGTCAGGAGGAGGGTATGGGCATGGAGGGAAACCACATCGCCCAGGAGAAAGTCTCATTCTCCCCATCAGGGGGCGGACTTTTCCCCGTACATCTGTCCCGGCCCCAGGAAGGCCGGGAAGGCACCCCGCAAAGCCTGGCGGGCGCGGTAGCAGAGGTGGCATTCCTCGACGTAGCCTTCCTCGTGGGGCAGGCCGTAGGCCTCCACCAGGGCGGCCGGCCCTCCCTCCAGAAGCGGCCCGACGATGGGATGCTCCCGGGGGCGATAGGCGGCGAAGAGGGCATCCAGCGGACGTTCCCGAACGTTGCCCAGGGTGAGGCCCTGACAGAGGTGGACGTAGCCGAAGGGGTCTAGGTGCACCCGCTCCGGGTCGGCCAGGTCCTCGTGCGGGCATTCGCGCAACGTTTCCCAGGGACGGAGGGGCAGCCCGACCGTGAGTTTTTCCGCCGCCCGGCCGCGGAAGCGCAGGTCGCCCTCGCGGGCCGGCCGATCCCCGCAGGGTTGCGCAATGGCAATCTCCCCCACCGGAATGCCCAGTTCCTCGGCCACCTGCCGGGCCAGGAGAGGCCCGGCCTCCTCCCCGTGGAGAGCGTCGCGGCTTACGGTCAGGTCCACCAGGTTCCACTCCCGGAGCGGCCGCAGCCAGAGGCGGGCCTCCTCCCCCCCGGTGGCCCAGTAGGCGTTGGTGACGATGCCGTTTTCCAGCCCGGCCAGGGCGACCAGCCGCATTCCCTCCAGCATCAGCGGGTAGTAGAGGAACGGCTCCCCACCCTCGAGGTAGATGCGCCGCACCGTGCCCATCCGCAGCGCCCCGGCCAGAACCTCCCGCACCATCTCCAGGCCCATCACCCCCTCGGCCGAAGGGCTGCTCCAGACGAAGCAATGGTCGCACTCCCGCTCGCACCGATAGGTCAGCAAAAGGTGCACGCTCCTCAGGGCCATCGGCATCCTCCCCGGAGGGTTCTCCTCCGCCGGCCGCTACTCCGGCCGGAAATACCAGCGCTCGATGTTCCAGAAAAAGTTGGGGGTTTCCCAGAAAATCGGCCCGTCGGCAGAGGTCAGTCGGGCGTCGGCGACCAGGTAGAGCGGATCGCCCCAGAGGAGGTAGTACGGCAGGTCGCGGTCGAGCACCTCCTGGAGTTCCCGATAGACCTCCCGGCGTTTCTCGGGGTCGTAGGTATCGCGGCCGGCCAGGAGAAGCCGGTCGGCCTCCTCGCTCCGGTAGCCGACCAAGTTATAGAGGTTTTCCCGGCTGTCCCCTTCCTCCTGCCAGACCTGCGAGGAGTGGAAGAGGTAGAAGAGGTCCGGGTCCGGCCCCAGGTTGCGCCACTGCATACAGAGGAGGTCGAAATCGTAGGGAGGGCGCAGTTTAGCGGCGATGACGCTCTGGAAATCGGCTGGGACGACCTCGACGGCGATGCCGACGGCCCGAACCTGTTCGGCCATCAGCCGGCAGGCTTCCAGGCGCTCCGGGGCATCGGCGCGGACGTAGAGGCGCACAACGAGCGGCCGGCCGTCCTTCTCCACGATGCCGTCGCCGTCGCTATCGCTCCAGCCGGCCCCGGCCAGGCGGGCCCGGGCCTCCTCCGGGTCCGACCTCCGGGGTGGCGGTTCGACATAGGCCCAGTTCGGGGGCAGGATGGGCGAGCGAAGCGGTATCCCTTCCCCGCCAGTAGCCTGGCGGACGACGGCCTCCTGGTCCACGGCCAGGGCCCAGGCACGGCGCAGGGCGGGATCGGCAAAGGGCCGGCCGTCGCGCAGGTTGAAAGCCACAAAGGTGTACTGCGGGGCCGGGTAACGGGCCAGAACGAGCGGCCGCTGTGCCGGGGATTCCTGAAGGGCCCGATAGACTTCCGGCGGGACCTGGGCCAGGTGCAGATCGCCCTGACGCAAGGCCCCCTCCGTCACCTGGGGGTCCGGGGCGACGAGCAGGGCCACCTGGTCCAGGAAGGGGGATGGCCCGTAGTAGTAGGGATTGCGCTCCAGCACCAGGGCCTCCCCAGGCCAGCGCTCCTTCAGGAGGAAGGGACCGCTGCCCACCGGGATGCTTAGGAGGTCGGCTTCTTGAAGGGCCTGGGGGGAAAGGCCGCCCCAGATGTGCCGAGGCAGGATGGGGTAGGAGGCATCGGCCAGCAGGCCGGCCAGCCGCCGGTTCAGGATGAAGACGACCGTGTCGGAGACGGGGGCCGTCACCGCCGCCACATAGTCGTGCAGGTCGGCCTGCAATCCCAGGCGTACCTCCCAGGAGCGGAGGGCATCCCAGGTAAAGCGCACATCCTCCGCCGTGAGCGGCATGCCGTCGCTCCAGCGCAGGTTCGGCCGCAGGGTGAAGGTGACCTGCAACCCGTCGGGGGAGACGTGCCATTGCTCGGCCAGGTCCGGGCGGGGGAGGAGGTGGTCGTCCAGGCGGGTCAGGCCGGCGTAGAGCAGGTGCATCACCCGGCCGGCCTCGGCATCCTCGGCCGGGAGGAGCGGGGTCAGGCGCTCCAGGTCATGGGAGAGGCGCACGTTCAGCCGGCCGCCCACCCGGGGGTCCGGGGTCGGGCTAGGGGAAGGAAGCGGCGTCGGAGTAGGGGCAGGCGTGGGGATGAACGTCGGGACCGGGGTGGCGGTCGGAGCGGCGCAGCCGGCCGGAAGGAGGAGCAAAAGGGGAAGGCAGGTCAGGCCGAGGGAGGTGAGGAATCGGGTCATCGGAGGACCCCTTCGTAGACCCAGAAGGAAAAGTCCCAGACCCGCCGGTAGCCGGCCTCCTCCAGCGCGGAAAGGAGGGCCGGCTCCTCGCGGGGCAGGGCGGCGATTTCGCCCGAGGGATGGCGGCGGGCCCAAAAGCGCAGGGAGCGGGCCAGGCGCACCAGGCCTTCGTTCTCCCCGTCCAGGAAGCCGATCACCGGTTCTTCGCCCCGTTTCTCGACGATGGCCAGGGCGACCAGGCGTCTTGCTCTTCGTACGCCCCAGACCTGGCCGGCCGCCAGGTGCTCCTGGAGCCGTGGGGCATCGAGCGGCCGCCAGGCCCATTCATAAGCGTAGAGATGATGGGCTCGCTCTAGCCCGCCCCAACGGTGCAACCGTTCCCAGATTTCACCGGCCACCTCCGGGGGCAGACATTCGGGCTCTTCTCCCTCGGCCAGCGCTTCGCCCTGGTAGTACGGGCAACTGAGCACATGCCGCAGGCCGGCCGCCTCGACCATACGCTGCACGGTCGCATTGCTCGAACTGGTGGCCAGCCGGACGAAGCGGATGCCGTTCGCCCCGGCCCACTCCAGGGCATCATGGAAAAGGGCCCGGGCGAGGCCCTTGCGGCGATGCTGCGGGTCCACGCGCAACCCCTCCAACCAGACTTCGTCGGCCGAGGCCCGGGTGATCTTCTCGATGGCCGCGACCCGGCCTTCCCACACGCCGACCAGCAGCGGTCCCTGCTCGTCGGCCAGCCAGGCTTCCCAGACGTGCGGGATATAGTCGCCGTCCTCCCAGGTATGGGCGCAGAAGGAAAGTACCACCTCCCGGTCTTCCGGCCGGGCCCGGCGAATTTCCAGCATCCGACCCTCCGTTGCTTGGTCAAACCTATTGTACTCCAAAGGACTTTACGGCGCAACGTCTGGAAGGAAAACAGAATGCATGTTTGTCGTTGGGCGAGGCGCCGTGTGAAGTAGGCCGGAGCACAGCGACGGCCGTATCGAAATCAGTTGCCGGGCCGTTCGGGTTTCGACAAGGTTTCGATACGGCCTTCGGCCTACTCAACCCAGCGGCTCAACCCAAGCCACCTCCGGTGGGCTACGTTTCGACAGGCTCAACGCACCGCTCAGGGCATCGCTCGACCGGCGAACAGCCCGCTGTGCGCAGTGTTCGAGGAGTGCCCATCTAGAAACATGCATCCAGGAAAACACACGGCTCTTTTGCACGGCAGGACAGGTTGTAGTATAATCTTTTTGGCAGTTTGGCGGGAGGAAACGATGAAACTGGCGATCATCGTTCTGTCCAACGCCCAGGCCGATGAGGTGGTGGAAGCCCTTTTGCGGGCCGGGCATCGGGTTACCCGGCTGGCCAGCACCGGGGGGCTCCTCCGGCAGGGCAACACAACCCTGCTGGTTGGAGCAGAGGACCGGGATATGGAAGAGATTATGGAAATCCTTCGCCGGCGGGCTCCGGGGGCGTTGATCGCCGTGCTGCCTCTGGAACGCTACGAACATTTTTGAAAGGAGAGCGAAGCGCGATGTCCGAGACGGTCTTGCAGGCTGAACGACGAGAAGTCACCGGGAAAAAGGTGCGGCGGCTGCGCCGCTCCGGGTGGGTGCCGGCCGTTTTCTACGGCCCCCGGATGGAGGCCTTGCCCGTTCAGGTGGATCGACGGGCGCTGAGCGAACTCTACCGGCAGGCGGAGGGCAGCACCCTCATTCAGGTGGTGCTGGAGGGACAGACCTACCCGGCCCTGATCCGTGAGGTTCAGCGGGACCCGATCAGCCAGGAAATTCTGCACCTGGACCTGGTGCGGGTGGACCTGGAACGCCCGATCTCCGCCCAGGTTCCGGTGATTCTGAAAGGGGATTCCCCCGTGGTGGAACAGGGCCTGGCGGTGCTGACCCATGGCCTGGAGGAAATCGAGGTCCGCGGCCTTCCTGCCGCCATCCCCGCCCACCTGGAGGTGGACGTCTCCGTCATCACCCGGCCGGACCAGGCCGTCCATGCAGGCGACCTGACCCTCCCCCCGGGCGTCCACCTTCTGACCGACCCCAAGGCGGTCGTGGTATATGCCACGCCGACGCGCCGCCTGGAGGAAGAGGAGAAGCCGGCCGAAGAAGCCGCTCCGACCGGGCCGGCTGCCCCGAAGGAGGAGTAGCCTTCCCTCGTTTCCTGATTCCGCTTGGCCATCGAAAAAGGAGCCAGCCATGTTCGGACCTGAGCGTTTCCAGCAGATTGCCGAGACCGTCCTCCGGTACTCCCGGGCCGATCAGACGGAGGTGCTCTTTATGGCCGGCGAAGAGGGGCTGACCCGCTTCGCCAACTCCTACATCCATCAAAACGTTGCCCGCAGTAATGCCCAGGTTTCCGTGCGGGCCGTCCTCGGGCAGCGCCGGGGAGTGGCCTCCACCAACGACCTCTCGGAGGAGGCGCTGCGGCGGGTGGCCGAAGAGGCGCTGGAGATCACCCGGATGCAGGTTGAGGACCCCGAGTTCCGCTCCCTGCCCGGGCCGGCCCCCCTCCAGCCGGTCGAGGCCTTTTTCCCGGGGACGGCTTCCTGTCCGCCCGAGGAGCGGGCCCGGCGGGTGGGGACGATCTGCCGGCTGGCCAGGGAGCGCGGCCTGCGGGCCAGCGGCGCCCTTTCCACCGGCTGGAGCGAGATCGGGGTGGCCAACTCCCTGGGCGTGCGGGCCTATTTCCCGTTCACCCGGGCCGAACTGAATACGGTCATCCTGGGGGACAGCGGTTCGGGCCATGCCGCGGCCATCGCCTCCGACCTGGGGGAACTGGACGAGGAGGCGGTTGGGAGAGAGGCGATCGACAAGGCGCTGCGCAGCGCCAACCCCGTCGAACTTCCTGCGGGCGAGTACGAGGTCGTCCTGGAGGAGTATGCCGTCGCCACCATGCTGAACTATATGGCCTACCTGGGCTTCTCGGCCATGGCCTTGCAGGAGGGACGCAGTTTCATGCGCCTGGGGGAGCGCATCGTCGGTCCGGAGGTCACGATCTGGGACGACGGTCTGGACCCCTCCGGCCTGCCCCTGCCCTTTGACTTCGAAGGCGTGCCCAAGCAGCGGGTGGACCTCATCGTCCAGGGCGTGGCCCGCGCGGTGGTCTATGATTCCTACACGGCCGGCCGGGAGGAGGGACGTTCCTCCACGGGCCATGCGCTTCCGGCGCCCAACACCTTCGGCCCGCTGCCGTTGAACCTCTTTATGGCTCCGGGCTCCACGCCCCGCCAGGAGTTGGGTCGCTCCATCGAGCGCGGGCTGTGGGTTACCCGCTTTCACTACGTCAATCCGGTCCATCCCAAGCAGGCCGTCCTGACCGGCATGACGCGGGACGGCACCTTCCTCATCGAAAATGGGGAACGGACCCGGCCGGTCAAGGACCTGCGCTTTACCCAGAGCGCGTTGGAGGCGCTGAGCGAGGTGGTCGCCATCAGCCGGGAGACCCGGCTGGTATCCGGCTTCTTCGGCGGCATTCGCGTGCCGGCCCTGCACCTGCGCCGCTTCCGCTTCACCGGCACGACCCGGTAGCCGGAGTTTCCTGGAGGTGGCCATGCCCAACCTGTACTGGCGACGTTTTCCCTCGCCCTGGGGATCGCTGCGTCTGCTGGCCACCGACTCGGGCCTGTGCCGGGTCGTCCTTCCGGCCGAGGGAGGGGTAGAACGGTGGGTGGCCCGTTTTCTTTCCGGCCACACGGCCGTCGAGGGGGGCAACTTCCTCCAGGAAGCCGTTCGCCAATTGGAACGTTACCTGGCCGGTCAACTCCGGGCCTTTGACCTGCCGCTGGACCTCTATGGGACCGCCTTCCAGAAGGCCGTCTGGCAGGCCTTGCGGTCCATCCCCTACGGTCAGGTCTGGAGTTACGCCCAGGTGGCCGATGCCGTGGGCCGGCCGCAGGCCGCCCGGGCCGTCGGCGTCGCCGTCGCAGCCAACCCGTTGCCCATCGTCATCCCTTGCCACCGAGTCATCCGCGCCGACGGCACCCTGGGGGGGTACGGCGGCGGGACGGAGATGAAGCGCGACCTGCTTCGCCTGGAAGGTTGCAACGTGGCGTCCTTTGTGTTAGAATCCAAATGGGTCCGTAGGCGGCCAGACCCAGAAGGAGGAACGAGTGGCTACGCGCACCGATGAAATGGTCAAGCTGCTCAAGGAACTCCAGATGACCACCCCGGACGTCGAGGCTTCGGCCGTGGTGAGCGTGGACGGGTTGATCATTGCCTCCGCGCTTCCCGCCGATGTGGAGGAGGACCGCGTCTCCGCCATGAGCGCGGCCATGCTCTCCCTGGGGGAACGTATCGCCAGCGAACTGCACCGAGGTACCCTGGATCAGGTCTTTGTGCGCGGGGAGGAAGGGTACGTGCTCCTGATGTCGGTGGGCGAGGAGGCCGTGCTGACGGCGCTGGCGCGCAAGAACGCCAAGTTGGGCCTGGTCTTTCTGGATATGAAGCGCACGGCGGCCGAACTCCTCCGCCTGTTGACCTGACCGACGGCTCCGCTTCGGTGGTCTCCCGCTTGTCCACGGTTCTGCTACCTGCGCTTTCGTTCTTCGTTCGAGGATGCCGAGGACGGAGGTGGGGGAGCGATCACTCGGCTGGATCGGCCGCCAGGCGTGTCCATAAGAGGCTGTATAGCACCATCCGCCCCGTCTGAAACACCGGAACGGCCCGGGTCTCGGCCCGCAGTTCCGGGAAGAGTCCCTCCAGGGAAGCCAGGTAGGCAACCCCTCGGGCCCGCAGGTAAGCCGCCAAGCCGCCCCAGTCCCGTGTTGTCACCAGAGGGGTAACCTCCGGCTCGATCAGGGCCAGGATATCCACCACCCGGTGTTCCCCGAAGTAGCCGACGGCTCCGATGTCGTGGGTGGCCACGACGGCTCCGGCCGGCAGGTGCCCGGCGATATAGCGGCCCATCGCCACCTGCGAGGCCAGGATGTCCCGGCAGAGGGGGATATAGAGCCCCACACCGATGAGCATTCCGATCAGAAGCAGGCCGGTTCCCAGGAGGATGAAAAATCGCCGACCCGGGCGGGGGAGGATCGTCAGAGCCTCCCCACAGGCCAGGAGAGGGGGAAGCAGGACCGGGACAAAGTGCCGGCCAAAGTGCAGCACGGTCGGCAGGCGGAGCGCGGCCAGCAGGAGCGTCAGGCCGGCCCAGGCCAGGCCGGGCCCCCAGGTCCACCTCCGGGATCGGGCCATCTGCCGGAAGGCCACGGGCAGCAGGACCAGCACGGGTAGCCACGGCCCCGGGAGCAGGGTCAGGCCCAGATGGCGCAGGAAAACGAGCCGGGTGATCGCCTTCGTCGAGACGCCGTAGTAGGCCGTCTTGGCGTAAACGGTCTGGGGAAAGGGCCGGCCACCGACGGCCAGGTGAAAGAGGAAGTAGGGGCCGGCCATGGCCAGCCAGGCCAGCCCGAAGGCGAGCAGGTGTCGCCGGCCGGCCCGCCGGCGCTGCCAGAGGACCACCGCCGTGAGCAACGGGGCCTCCGGCCGCAGCCAGAGCAGGAGGCCGTTCAGCAGGCCGTCCAGAAGGGCCGGGCCGGACCTTTCCCAGGGGAACCGGTCCAGCCGATAGAGGATGAACAAGGAGAGGGCGGCCACCAGGGCCGTCTCCATACCTTCCACACCGGCCCAGGCCACCTGTGGCGCGAGGAGGGCGGCGGCCGTCAACAGGGCGGGCCAGGGCGGCGGAAAATGTCGTTCGGCCCAGGCCCAAAGGATGGCGCCCAGTCCCAGAAGGGAAAGGAGGCCCAGGAAGAGGGCCCAGGGCACCGCCGGAAGTCCCAGCAGGTGGGCCGGGGCCATAAGAAGCGTCCAGAGCGGGGCGCTGCTGCCGCTGCTGGGCTCTCCAGGGTTGAAGGCGTACTGGCCGTAGCGGGCCAGGTTGCGGGCATAGACCTGGTGAATCCAGGGGTCGTCGAAGGGAAAGGTCCACTCCCCCAGCAGGAGGCGGGCCGGAAGGGGGTACAGGAAAAAGGCGGCCAGGCTCAGGACCAGAAGCAGCGCGGCCCGTTTCTTCCAGGAGGCCGGCGGGCGGACGCCCTCCACGTTCTCACTCCAGCCGGTAAATTTGCACCTCGCCCTCCTCCCAGAGCCGGGCAAAGGGGGCAACGGTTTCGCCCGCATAGAGCCGGCGCAGCGTTTCCGGAAGCAGGTCGCTGAAGCGCCCGACCAGGACCATGGTGTTCACGCTATACTGCCGGGCCATTTCCAGGAGGCGGGGCAAATCCTCATAGGGGATGCCGACGGCCGGCCGTTCTGCGTAGAGCGCGACGGCCATCGGGTCCTGGGCCATGACCACCGTTCCGGCGGGGGTATGCTGTCGCAGCCAGTCCCCCACCTGTTGCCAGAGCAGAGGATGGGAATGTGCCGCCTCCAGTTGCCGGCCTGCGGCCACCAGGCCGACCAGGAGGGCGGCGGCGGCCGCCAGAGTCAGCAGGGGTACGTGGACCCGGCGGGGCCAGTGCGGGGCCAGCCGGCGTGCCAGGCCCTCTGCCAGATGCTCCAGCCCCAGGGCCACGCCGGCGTAGCCGGCGGGCAGGAAGGCCGGGAGCGAGCGCGACCAGGTGCCGTGCAGGACGAGGAGGGGGAAGGCGCCGACCAGGGTCAGGAGGAGGACGGCCAGGTAGAAAAAGGCCGGCCACAGGAGCGGCCGCCGCCGCAAAGAGAGCGCGGCCACCAGCAACGGGGCCAGTTCCCAGACCTGGAGATCGCCGGCCAGCACGGTCAGGGCGGCGCCCAGGGCGGAGAGGCGAACCGCAAGGAGCGTCCCCCACCCCTGGGCCCAGAAGGCGGCCCAGTCGCCCTGCGGTTGGTAGGCGAAAAGGTGGCGATAGTCGCGCAGGGTGAGGAAAAAGGTGAGGGGAACCGGTGTGGGCCGGCCGAAGAGCAGGACATTCCGTCCGTACCAGAGCAGGACGGGCAACAGAAAGAGGGCCGTCCCGCCCAGGAGCATCTTCCAGGGGAAGGGGGACCGGCGGTGGCGGCTGAAGAAAAAGGCGGCTGCCCAGAGGACCAACAGGAGGAGAAGGCCGTCGTTGCGGGTGAGGGCGGCCAGCCCGCCAAGGAGCCCGCCGGGGAGAAGCCAGTGTGGGCGATGTACGGCCCGGCCCATCGCGTACAAGGCCGCCCCGCCGATCAGGGCATAGGCCGTGTAACAGTCACTATCCACCCAGTGTATGGTAACGACCCCGGCGAAAGTAGTGAGCAGGCCGGCCAGGGTCGCCCAGGGGAGGGAGGCCCCGGCATCACGGGCAAAGCGGAAGGCCAGGAGCGGCAGAAGCGCCGCCAGGAGCACCTGGGCGGCCTGGGCGAAGCGAAAGGTCGGGCCGAGAAGCAGGGCCGGGACCATCAGGAGCGAGGGCAGGGGCATCCAGAGGTCGCCGGCCGGCTGGGGAAGGGAGGCAGGCGGCTGGAAAAAGTGCCAGACGGCCTCCACCACCAGCCCCCGTCCTCGGGCCAGGTTGCGGGCGACGAGGAAATAGTAGGAGCCGTCCAGGTCCAGCGGTCCGGCCACCTGGGCGGCCGCCGCGGCCAGCACCAGGACGCTCAGGAGGTAGAGGCTGGGGAGGAGCCACCAGGGAGCCCGGGTTCTGCCCTGCTCGGTCTGTGCGACTATGGAGGACATGGGGCTGCCTTTTGCCGGCATTCGCACCGAGCGTCATACTCGAGGTGCACCATCGGATATCTTCATCATCTCGGCTTGCACAGGATTTCCAGGATGCGCAGATCGAAGAGGGTGTGGGTGTTGGCCGGACGCACGACGATCGCCGTATCGGCGCCCCGGCCGGTTCCGGCGATAGCGATGACCTCCTCATCGGTGCGAACCAGGCCGGCGTCGGCGGCCATCAGGGTGATTTCCACCGCCACCTTCATCCCCTCGCCCAAGAGGCGTAGGGCGTGGGCGATGATCTCGTCCACCTGGTAGGTACCCAGTTTTTTGCGCACGGCCCGGCCGGCCCCGCCGAGGGCATGGGTCGCCGTGAGGATGGATACGCCGGCCCGTTCCAGCCGGCGGCGGTTCTCCAGGGTCAGTTCCTGGACGTTGGGTTCCCGAAAGCCGGTCACGTGGGTCACGGCCACCAGCCGGTAGCCGGAAAGGACCTGGACCGCACGGACGGCGGTGTCCCCCCGCGTCGTCGCCACCACAATGCTTTGCAGGCCCAGTTCGGCGGCACGCCTCCCGACGATTTCCAGGACTCGCTCGGTGTTGGCCGGCCCCGGCACCTCGAAGTACACCGTCGGCACCACTTGCTCGGGCATCTCGTCTCTCCAAACGCTCAGGGGAGGATCCAGGGAAATTTCTCCGGAATGGGGAGGAGGAGGTAGATGTCCACATAGTGCGTTTCCCACAGCCCCTTTCCCCAGTCGGCGTCGTCGAAGCAGAGGTCAATGTGCCGGCCTTTGATGGCCCCGCCGATGTCCTCGGCTGCGCCGAAGCCATAGCCGGGGACATACATTCGGGTGTGGAGAGGAATCACGCGAGGGTCCACGGCGACGATGCCCCGGGTGGCCCGTTTGCCGGTATAGGTGATGCCGTAGGTGGGGTCGTCGGGAGATTTATCGCAGGTGCGGGGGTAATAGGAGGTCGCCCAGACGCGAATCTTGCGCCAGTACTGGATCGGGCCGTCCGGGGTTTCCAGGGTGCGGATGACGATGCGGGTGCCATAGTAAAAGATTTGATCGACCGGTTCGCGGACTACCTGTTCCCCCAGGAAGGTGCGCCGGACCTCGTGGCCGTCCTCGTAGGTGATCCGGACGATTTCCTGTTTCAGGCCCTCCTGACCGGGACGCAGGCGGTGCTGGTCCAGTTCCAGGTCGGGATCGGGCTGTTGCAGGTAGCGGAAGGGGATGGGGCTTTCGGTTACCTGGTCGTAGGTAGTTACCCGAATCACGCGAACGGCCATGCCCGGACGTAAAGGGGCTTCCGGCGGAGGCTCCACCCGGTCCTCCGGGAGGAGGCTCAGGCCCTCCTGCCGGAGGAGTTCGCCCACCGTCTGGGCCTGGGTGCGGGTGGTGTAGGTGCGGCCGTCGGCGGTGAGGGTGACGGGGAAGGAGCGGGTCAGGTAGATGTGGAGGCCGGCCGTTGCCGGCGCATCCAGGTCGGGGTAGACCCGGTCGGCCCAATAGAGGGGGATGCCGGCCTCTTCCAGGGCCTGGCCCACCGTCGCGGCCGTCGCGTGGATCTCCAGGTCCACGCCGTCGTCGTGGATGTGGAGCGGGATGGCGCGGACGACCTCCAGGAGCAGGGAAGGCCGGGAGGCGGTCGGGGCGGCCAGGTGGGGGGAGGTCTCCGGGCGAGGAAGCAGGAGGCGCAGGGCCGTGCCGTCGGCATAGGCCGATTCGGGGAGGAGGCGGGCGTTGGCATAGACCGCGTCGCCTGCCCGAAGCGCGACGCCGGCCAGGGCCAGCGCTTCCAGGATGGAACGCGGCCGGCCGTAGAAGTGCACTTCCCGGCCGTCCACGCGCACCGTCACCGGAAACGCCCGCCGGACAACGATGGGTTGATCGGGCTGCCAAGGGGCCTCGGGGGGCGGGTAAACCTCGTCGGCCGGGTGGAGGGACAGGCCGGCCTGGTGGAGCACGCCGCCCACCAGACGCTGATGGGTGCGCAGAGAGAGGACCTCCCCGTCCACGACGATGGTGGCGCTCTGGGCGCTGGCCTGGTAGCCCCAGGAGGCCGCTGCAAAAAGCAGGGCCAGGCCGGCCAGGGTGCAGAGGAGGCCCCAGGGCCAGGTGCGCATCCACTCCCTTCCTCGCTTGATTTGAGCCAACAAAATTTTCCAACCTCCTCCGGGCAGGGTCATCGCCGGTCCCTCTCGGATAACCCTACCGGGCGAAATCCATCCAACACCTCAGGGGAAGAGCAAAGCAGTGCTTTGCTTTCACGAGGTTTTCATTATACCACAAGGTCGTCAGGAGGCAACTTTCCACTTGGTTTGTCAAACCGACCTACATTTGATCTCTTCTCCGTCCTACGATACCAGGTCCGGCGACAGCGCCAGCGACTCCAAGAGTCCCATCCCGAAACTCGGCTCCAGGAGATGGCGCTCGAAGGGGCGCACGTCCACCCGCTTGTGCATCAGCCAGCGGTAGATGCCGGCCGCGCTGACGTCCCCCACCAGGCGGAACCCGACGATGCGGTGGTCCTGGAGGTAGATTTTACGCAGGACGTCGCCCCGCCGGAGCCGCCGCTCCTCGCCCTCCATCTGCCCCACGGCCATGATCGGCAGCCCCAGGTGCTTGAGGCTGTTCATGCTGTCCGCCCCCTCGTAGGGGACGTCCCAGCCCAGCAGGTTGTAGGCGACGACCCGCCCCTGGGCCACGGCGTTGGGAAAGATGGCGTGGACGTAGCGCTCGCCGGTGATGCGGTCGATCGTCTCGGCCACGTCGCCCGCCGCATAGATGTCGGGGAGGTTGGTCCGCAGGTGGTCATCCACCAGGACGCCCCAGCGGGTCTCGATGCCGGAGCCCTCCAAAAACTCGATGTTCGGCTTGACCCCGGTGGCGGCGATCAGCAGGTCGGCGGTCAGCACCTCGCCGGACTCCAGTTCCACCGCCTCGGCCCGCTCCTCGCCCAGGAAGGCCCGCGCCTTGGTGTTCAGCCGTACCTCGATCCCCCGCTCCTGCATGATCCCCAGGGCGATCTCGGCCGTCTCGGCGTCCAGCATACGGGGCATCACCCGGTCCGTCATCTCGACCTGGGTGACCTTCAGCCCCATCTCCCGCAGGAGCAGGGCGATCTCCATGCCGATAAAGCCGGCCCCCACGATGAGGGCGCTCTTGGCCGTGCCCTCGCGGACCTTTTCCACCAGCGCCTCGGCCGCGCGGAGGGACTTGAAGTTGTAGATGCCGGGCTTGTCCACGCCTACCAGCGGGGCATAGAGCCGGCTCCCGCTGGCGATGACCAGTTTGTCGTAGCCGATTCGCTCCCCCGCCGCGGTGACGATGACCTGTTCCTCCGGCCGAACCTGGGAGACCGGCGTCGCGGGGTGCCAGTCCAGCCCCAGCCGTTGGGGAAAATCCTCCCCCTTCCAAAAGTGGACCTCCCGGCCGGTCAAAAAGTACTCGATCATGGCCGGCGGGGCGTAGGGAGGGTAGGGCTCGCCGGAGAGCAGGACGACCTCGGCCTGCCGGTCGTACCGGCGCAGCGTTTCGGCGACGGTGGTGCCGGCCGGCCCCGCACCGATGATGACAACCTTCATGGCAACCTCCTACGGGGGGCAACGGGCGGACCGTGGGCCGCGCGTCGGCTTGGGGGCATTTTCTTGCGGGCGCGATGCACTGCCCCTACCCCGTCTCCTCGACAGGGGGGCGGTTGATCGCACCCGCGAAACGGGCGCAAGGCATTGCACCCCTACCGGGCTCGCCGCGGAACCGAAGCATGCCCATTCGCCTCCGCCTGTTGCCGTCCTCCGCCCGTTGCCCCTTCCCGCTACTCCGGCATGGCGATGCGCTCCGGCTCGATATAGGGTAGCCCCAGGGCCTTGCGCTTTTTCTCGATGTGGCGTCGGATGAGGACGGCCGCCCGCTCCGGGTCCGGCTCGACGGCGAAGGTGGCCCCCACCACATCCTCTAGCCCCTCGGCCAGCAGTTTGACCACGTTGGGGCTGCCAAAGATGGGCGGCTGGACGCCGAGCACGGTGTAGATGCCCGAGGCAACCACATAGGCTCCGATGGCCACCGCCTTCTCCGAGTACCACTCCGGGGCGGCCCCGGCCAGGGGCAGGTCGCTGATGTCCACCCCCAGGTAGTTGGCCAGGGCGGCGGCCAGGACCAGGATGCGGGTGTTGTCCACGCAGGAGCCCATGTGGAGCACCGGCGGGATGCCTAGCGCCTTGCAGACCGCGCTCAGGCCGGAGCCGGCCATGTCAGCAGCCTGGGGCACCATGTGGCCGGCCTTGCCGTTGGCCACCGCGGAGCAGCCGGTGACGACGACCAGGATGTCGTTCTCGATGAGCCGCCGGGTCAGGGTGACGTGCCCATAGTCCTGCTGGATCTTGGGGTTGTTGCAGCCGACGACCCCCACCGCCCCCCGAATCTGGCCTTCCTTGATAGCGTTGACCAGGGGCTCCGGCGTCCCGCCCAGGGCACCGACGATCGCCTCCACCGAAAAGCCGGCCATGATCTCCACCGGTTCGTCGGGGATGCGCACCCGCTCCGGGACACGGTGGGCAAAGTTCTCCACCGCCAGGCGCACGATCTCCCGGCCGATCTCCAGTCCCCGCCGGGGGTCAAAGGAGATGTGGGTGGCCCCGGGGAACTTGGCCTTGTCGAAGGTGGAGATGACCTTGGTGTGGAAGCATCGGGCCACGTCGGTCACGGCCGGCATGATGCACTGGTAGTCCACGATCATGGCCTCCAGCGCGCCGGTCATGATGACCAGTTCCTGCATCAGGTGGTTGCCGGCCATGGGGATGCCCCGGCGCATCAAGAGTTCGTTGCCGGTGCAGCACAGCCCCACCAGGTTGATCCCCTTGGCCCCCTTCTCCGCGGCCAGTTTGAGCAGGTCGGGGTCCTGGGCTGCCCGGACGATGACGTCGGAAAGCATCGGGTTGTGGCCGTGCAGGGCGATGTTGACCTCGTCGGCCTTGAGGACGCCCAGGTTCACCTGGGAGGAGAGGGGCTTGGGGGTGCCAAAGAGGACGTCGGAGAGTTCCGTGGCGATCATCGAGCCGCCCCAACCGTCGGAGAGGCCGGTGCACAGGGCATGGAGCAGGATGTTGACGTAGTCGTTGTCCACTCCCATGTGGGTGCGGTGGAGCGTCTCCACGTTCTCCCGGTCGATGCCCCGGGGAGTGATGCCCAACCTTTCCCAGATCGCCTGGCGGGGCTTGGGGACGCGGCTCACGAAGGTCAGGCGCTCCTTGCGCGTGCCAAAGTCCTCCATCATCTCCCAGGCCAGTTCTTTGGCGATCGCCCGAGGGTCCTTCCCCTCGACCGCGATGCCGCACTCGCCGGCCAGGCGCTTCAATTTCTCCACGTCGGTAATCTGGTAGGCCCTTGTCTCGCCGGCACCGGTGTGGTAGAGTACCTCCAGGATGTCCCGGCCGTGGTCAGAGTGGGAGGAAGCGCCGGCCGCGATCGTCCGGGCCAGGTTGCGGGCGACGATGATGTCCGCGTCGGCGCCACAGACGCCCCGCTGCGGGCCCTCGCCGAAGGGATCCACCCGGCAGGGGCCCATGGCACAGTTGCGGCAACTCAACCCCAGGGCGCAGTAGCCGCACTGGGGCTCCTGGGCCGCCAGCCGGTCCCACACCGTCTCGATATGCTCCTCGTAGGCGCGCCGCAGCATCTCCTCGGTGTCCTTGTTGATGCTGTACTCGCGCAACCCGTTTCCGCCGGTTTGGGTAGTCATCGCGTCCCTCCTATCGCTTCTTCATCTGGCTCACGGTCTCGCCCCACCCACGCCAGGCTTCGACGTGGGTAGGGATGCGGGCCGCCTCCGGTCGAATCTCGCCCACAGCCACGGACACCGACGCAGCCAGCCGGGTCCGCGCCTTTTTGATCAACTCGTTGATCTCGCCGAACTCCAACGCCCCCACTTTGCAGACCTCGACGCAGGCGGGAATCGCGCCGCGGCGCTGGCGCTCGATGCAGTGATCGCACTTGAGGGCCACCTCCTTGTCCAACTTGACCTCCCAGATCCGGTGGTAGGTGATGGCGTCGAAGGGACAGACCATCGCGCACATCCCGCAGGTGATGCATTTGTAGCCGTTGATCAGGACGACCTCCAGGTCGGGGTCGCGGGTGATGGCCCCGGTGGGGCAGGCATTCATACAGGGGGCCGGGTTGCAGTGGCGGCATTTGTTGGGGAAGGCAAGGTTGAGGTAGATACCCGGTTCGGCGTGGATACGAGGGCGGGGGCGAGGTGTCTCAAAGACGGCCTGATAGAGGTCCTTACTTTGGGAGTGCTCGACCGCACAGGCGATCTGGCACTGCTTACAGCCGATACAGCGTTCGGGGTTGACAAAGACCGTCTTCATCGGTGACCTCCTATTTCCTGCTGTGGCGGGAAAAGCCCCGTTTCGGCTTCCCGCCAGCCGCAACCGAGGAGCACACCGTTTTGGGGCCTGGCCTCACCTCCTTTTTCCCACTGGCGATCTGGATCCCTTCGGCATAGTTTATTTTACCCCATTCTTCGGCCAGTTGCAACTGAGGGAGCACGTCGGGATGCATGTTTGATGGGCACTGTCCTCGAACACTGCGCACAGCGGGCCGTTCGCCGGTCGAGCGATGCCCTGAGCGGTGCGTTGAGCCTGTCGAAACGTAGCCCACCGGAGGTGGCTTGGGTTGAGCCGCTGGGTTGAGTAGGCCGAAGGCCGTATCGAAACCTTGTCGAAACCCGAACGGCCCGACAACTGATTTCGATACGGCCGTCGCTGCTCCGGCCTACTTCACACGGCGCCTCGCCCGTTTTTCAAGGTTCCGCTAATGCGCTGGGCGTCGCTGCGCTCCGGCCTACTCAATCAGCGCCTCGCCCAATTACCAACATGCATCCCTGATGGGCCTCCCGGTTGACTTTTATGGCCTCGTAGGGTAGTATAGCGTTCGCCAGAACTGCGGGGGCGAATCCGTCTGTTCCCCAGGGCGGGGGAAAACGATCGGGGGATCGGGCTGGAGAAAAGTTGCGGAAAACGAATTTTTGTTCTATAATGCCCCAGGGTTGACCGGATCGTACCTGGTGCGAGGCGGAAATTATGGAATACGGTATCATCCGACCCGTCGAGATCGCCGAAGAAATGCGCAACGCCTACCTCGATTACGCGATGAGCGTCATCGTGGCCCGGGCCCTGCCCGACGTGCGCGATGGCCTCAAGCCGGTGCAGCGGCGCATCATCTATGTGATGCACCAGTTGGGGCTGCAGCACAACGCCCCCTTCAAGAAGAGCGCCCGCATCGTCGGCGATACCCTGGGGCGCTACCACCCCCACGGCGATGCTGCCGTCTACGAGGCCATGGTGCGGATGGCCCAGGATTTCACCATGCGCTATCCGCTGGTGGACGGCCAGGGCAACTTCGGAAGCATTGACGGAGACCCCCCGGCCGCCCAGCGCTATACTGAGGCCCGCCTGACCGCCATCGCCGAGGAGATGCTCCGCGACATCGAGAAGGAGACCGTGGACCTGATCCCCAACTTTGACGCCACGCTGGAGGAACCCCTCGTCCTTCCGGCCGCCATCCCCAACCTCCTCCTGAACGGTGCCTCCGGCATCGCCGTGGGCATGGCCACCAACATCCCGCCCCATAACCTGAACGAGGTCTGCGCCGCCCTCGCCCTGGTCATCGAAAACCCCGAGGCCACCACCGAGGACCTCATGCGGGTCCTCCCCGGCCCCGATTTCCCCACCGGCGGCATCATCCTGGGGCAGGAGGGCATCCGGACGGCCTACAGCACCGGCCGGGGACACTTTGTTGTCCGGGCCAAGGCCCACATCGAGGAGGCCACCCGCGGCCGCACCAGCATCGTCGTCACCGAACTGCCCTACCAGGTGAACAAGGCCCGCCTCCTGGAACGCATCGCCGAGTTGGTCAAACAGGACCGCCTGACCGATATCTCCGACCTGCGCGACGAATCGGACCGCAGCGGCATGCGCATCGTCATCACCCTGAAGCGGGAGGCCCAGCCCGAGGTGGTCCTCCATCAACTCTTCAAGTTCACCCAGATGCAGGTGACCTTTGCCGTCAACCTCCTGGCGCTGGTGGACGGCACCCAGCCGCGTCTCCTGACGCTCAAGCGGATGCTCCAGCACTATATCACCCACCGCCAGGAGGTCATCGTCCGGCGGAGTTGTTTCGAACTGGACCGGGCCAGAAACCGCGCCCACATCCTGGAGGGACTGCGCATCGCCCTGGAGCACCTGGACGAGGTGATCGAGACCATCCGCCGCTCCCAGAACGCCGAGACGGCGAAAGCCAACCTGATTCGCCGGTTCAAATTGACCGAGGTGCAGGCCCAGGCCATCCTGGACCTGCAACTGCGAAGGCTGGCGGCACTGGAGAGGAAAAAGATCGAGGAAGAGTACCAGGAGACCCTGCGGCGCATCGCCGAATTGGAGGACATCCTGGCCCATCCGAGGAAGGTCCTGGAACTCATCCGGGCCGAACTGCGGGAACTGGCCGCCCGGTACGGCGACGGCCGCCGCACCCGCATCCTGTCGGAGGAGGCCGCCGAGATCACCGCCGAGGCCCTGATTCCGGAGGAAGAGGTCCTGGTGATGGTGACCGAACGCGGCTACGTTCGGCGCGTTGCTCTGGAGACCTACCGCCGTCAGCGCCGTAGCCGGAGCGCCCGCACCCGGGAGCAGGACGCCGTCCGACTGCTGGCCGTCGGCAACACGCGGGATGAGATGCTCTTTTTCAGCGAACGGGGACGGTGCTATCCGGTGAAGGTTCACCGGTTGCCCGAGGCAGAGCGGGAAGCCCGGGGGTTGCCGCTTTCCAACGTCCTCTCGATAGAGCCCCAGGAGCGCATCGTCGGGATGGTTCCGGTGGCCGATTATGAGGCTCCCCTCCGCCTGGTGTTGCTCACACGCCGCGGGCGCATCAAGCAGGCGGCACTGGGCGAATTTCGCAGCGGACGGGGAAACGGCCTGGCCGCCCTGACCCTGGAGGAAGGCGATGCCCTGGTGGAAGCGGCCCTGGCCCAGGGGACGGAGGATGTCCTGGTCGTTACGGCCGGGGGGCAGGCGCTGCGCTTTTCCCTGGATGAGGTTCGCCCGATGGGCCGCAGCGCCGCCGGGGTCAAGGCCATATCGCTGGGGGCGGGCGACCGGGTCGTGGGGATGGAGGTCGTCCGCCGGCCGGAGGCGGCCCTGCTGGTCGTCGCCGCCGACGGCTACGGCAAGCGCGTGCCCCTTTCCGAGTACCCTCGCCAGGGGCGGGGCGGCAAGGGGGTGGTGAGCGTCCGGAGCGGGCAAATCCTGGCCGCCGCCTGCCTGGTGGAGCCGCAGGACGAGGTGTGGATCGTCTCGATGCGGGGAGTGACGGTGCGCCTTCCGGCCGGTGAAGTTTCCCTCCGGGGGCGGGCCGTCCGGGGGGACCGGCTGGTGGAACTGGAGGCCGGCGATGCGGTGGCGGGAGCGGTCGTCGTGCCGGAGCGCCGTCCTTCCCCGACCGAGCCGGCCGCCGGCAAGCCCGAGGAAAAGCCTCCCACCCGGCGAAAGCCGGCCGCCGGCAAGCCCGAGGAAAAGCCTCCCGCCCGGCGGAAGCCGGCCGCCGGCAAGGCCGAGGAAAAGCCTCCTGCCCGGCGGAAGCCGGCCGCCGGCAAGGCCGTCCGGCCCTCCAGTGAAGAGGCCCCTCAACCGGCGCTTCCCACCGAGGCCCCGGCCGCCGGACCGGAGGAGGCTGCCCCCCTGATCATCCGCTATATGGGACGGGTGCTTGAGGCCGGAGAAGAGGTGCCCAGGCCGGCCGCGCCGTCCGCCGGACGGCGCGGGAAAGCGACCGCCCAGTCCGAGAGGCCGTCTCCCCGAAGTAAAAAGCCCTCTCCTACCCCCACGGCGGGTGCGCCGGCCCTGGCGACTCCCCAGAAAGTACAGGAGGGGCCGGCTCTGGTGCGGGGCCG
>JBMFNL010000007.1:0-26593 GCA_049970175.1 Chloroflexia bacterium | reverse complement strand
CGGCCCTGGCGACTCCCCAGAAAGTACAGGAGGGGCCGGCTCTGGTGCGGGGCCGTGCAAGGGGTCGTGCGGAAGTATGCTGCCCCGCCGCCCAGAAAGTACAGGAGGGGCCGGCTCTGGTGCGGGGCCGGGAGCGATCCCGGAGGGCCGGGGAGGAAGACCGGGAGACAGGCCGGAAGCAGGGAGGGCGAGCCTCCGCCGCCATGGAGGAAGAGGAACAAGCCTCCGGGAAAAAGGGAGGCCGGAAAGGGTCATCCAAGTCCCCTTCCGGCAAGTCGACAACCCGGAGCCCGGGGAAAGGCTAGACCTGCTCCCGCTGTTCCTTGATGCGGGCGGCCCGTCCGGTGCGTCCGCGCAGATAGTACAGGGCGGCCCGGCGTACCCGTCCGCGGCGCACTACCCGCACTTTTTCCACACGGGGCGAGTGGGTCAGGAAGGTTCGCTCCACGCCCACGCCATGCGCGCCTATCCGGCGCACCGTGAAGTTTTCGTTCAACCCGCGCCCCCGGCGGCGAATCACCACCCCCTCGAACTCCTGAAGCCGCTCGCGGTCACCTTCCACGACCCGAACGCTGACCCGCACCACATCCCCGACCCGGAACTCGGGCAGGCCCTCTTTCAACTGTCTTTGCTCCACCAGGTCCACAACTCTCGACATCGTGGCTACCTCCGTCCGAAAATACCCCCGCCGGACCGGGCGAGGGAGAAAGGTCGAAAAAGCGGGGACATTATAGCACAACCCCGCCCGAATGCCAAATGGCAGGTGCCCGTGATTTGACAGGGACGGGATAGCGGTGCTAGGATGGGGGCAGGATGTCCGGACAGACGGCTTGAGGAGGCCCGATGGACCGCGATGAACTGGTACGTTATCTGGACGGATACCTGAAGGTCGGCGAGATCGACGACGACTCCCGCAACGGGCTTCAGGTGGAAGGCCGGCCGGAGGTCCGGCATGTGGCCCTGGCGGTGGATGCCTGCCTGGCCGCCTTCCAACAGGCTGCCCGGGTGGGGGCCGACCTGCTGATCGTGCACCACGGCCTCTTCTGGCAGACCTACCACCCGCTGGCCGGGGCGTTCCTCCGGCGCATCCGCGCCCTCCTGGAAGGCGGCGTCTCGCTCTATGCGGCCCACCTGCCCCTGGATGCACACCCGGAGGTGGGAAACAACGTCTGTCTGGCCCGGTTGCTCGGCCTGGAGGTGGTCGCCCCCTTCGGCACCTACCACGGCGTAACCATCGGCCTGGAGGCGCGGCCGGCCGGCCCGCTCACCGCCCAGGAACTGGCCCGCCAACTCCAGGAACGGCTGGGCGTCCCGGTGACGCTCCAGGCCTACGGGCCGCCTCTGGTGCGACGGGTGGGCATCGTCTCCGGCGGCGGTGCCGAAATGATCCGCCAGGCCGCCGAGCAGGGGCTGGACCTTTTCCTCACCGGGGAACGCAGCCACGCCTTCTTCCACGAGGCCGAGGAACGGGGCATCCACGTCCTCTATGCCGGCCACTATGCCACCGAGGCCCCCGGCCTGCGGGCCCTGGGAGAACACCTGAGCGAGCGCTTCGGCCTGGCGATGACCTTCCTCGACCTGCCCACCGGACTCTAGCCCTGGACCGGGGCCGCGCCCCAGGAGGCCGCAGGATGAGCCATCCTCCCTGGCCCTGGCCGGACCTGCAGGAGGAAGCATCGGTCCCCTGGCAACATCAGGAGATCGATGTGGGGCCCGGGTTTTACCACTGGATGCGGGAAAAGGCCGGCCGGAACCGTGGGGAAGCGGTGCTGGTCATCCGACGGCCGGACGGCCGCCTCCTCCTGCATACCAAGCCGCTCTACCCGCCGCACACCTGGCGACTTCCCAGCGGCGGCATCCGGCCGGGGGAAACGCCGGAAGAGGCGGCTTTCCGGGAGGCGGAGGAGGAGACCGGACTGCCCGTCCAACTGGAGCGTCTCCTGGGCGTGCTCACCTACCGGTTGCGAAGCCAGGCCGGAGAGTTGTCGTTCGCCTCCGCCCTTTTCCTCTTCCGTACCGAGGCCGCCCGGCCGGCCGCCCGGGACGAGGGCGAACGCATCGGCGGGTATCGCTGGGTGAGGCCGGAAGCGCTCCCCCGCCTGGCCGTCCGCCTGCGCCGCCTGCCTCCGCCCTGGCGGGACTGGGGGCGTTTCCGCGCCCCGGCCCATGATTTTGTCGCCCTCGCGCTGGCGGGATAGGCCGCGCCGGTTCCGGCTTCTATCTCCCCGCCCGCTCCTGGGAGTCCCGGCTGATGCCCGTCCAGGCCGTGCCGATCGCCGCCCACTCCTCCAGCGCCAGCGTCTCCGGCCGGCGGCGGGGGTCAACGCCGGCCGCTTCCAGGGCGGCGACGACCTCCTCCCGGGGCCGGCCCAGGCCGGCGGCCAGGGTCTTCCCGATCTGCTGCCGGGGATGGGCAAAGGCGGCGTGGGCCAGGCGAAAAAAGACCTCGGGGAGCAGCGGCAGGCGCGGCTGGGGGAAGACCTCCAGGTGCACCACGGCCGAATCCACCTGGGGGACGGGGAAAAAGGCGCCGGCCGGCACCCGGGCCACGACCTCCGGCCGGGCATAGTATTGCACCGCCAGGGCCAGCAGGCTCATCTCCGGCGGAGCGGCGGCGATACGCCGGGCCACCTCCCACTGCACCATCACCACCAGCCGCCGCGGTCGGGGCTCCGCTTCCAGGAGATGGCGAAGGGCGGCCGAGGTGATGGCATAGGGCAGGTTGGCCACCACCAGGTAAGGGGACGGACCCATCAGGAGGCCGGGCGCGACCTTCAGGATGTCGTCCTCCACCAGGGTAAAGTGCGGAAGGTGGCCGAAGCGTTCGCGCAGCCAGGCACAGAGCCGGCGGTCTATCTCCACGGCCACCACCCGGCCGGCCCGCCGGAGCAGTTCCCCGGTGAGCACACCCAGCCCCGGCCCGACCTCCAGGACGGCGTCCCCGGGCTTCAGGTCGGCCGCCTCCAGGATGCGGACCAGGGCGGCCGGCTCCACCAGAAAGTGTTGCCCCAGCCGACGGCTGGAGCGCACGCCCAACGCGCTCAGCGCCGCCCGCACCCCCCGTCGGGAGGCCAGTTGCAGCGTCTCCGAACTCAGCGGGATCGGGTACACCATCCTTTCTCCTGGGGCCGGACGGCCGGGCCACGGAGCGACCTCAATGTACACCACCCGGGCCATCCTGTCAAAGGCCGGCCGGGTCAAAAATAGGAAACAAGTACGGCTAGCCAAGGGGATGGAAATCGGGTATAATGGAAGTGGAATCTTCTATCGGCACTTTTTCCTTATCCCGAGGTGCACTCATGACCGTACTGGCGATCATCGGAGGTCAATGGGGCGATGAAGGCAAAGGCAAGATCGTCGATCTGCTGACCCCCCGGGCGCATGTGGTGGCCCGATTTCAGGGCGGAGATAACGCCGGCCACACCGTCGTCAACCCCAAAGGGACGTTCCGGATGCACCTGGTCCCCTCCGGCATCTTCAACCCCGAGGTGACCTGCATCATCGGCAACGGTGTGGTCATCAACCCCAAGCGTCTCCTGGAAGAGATGGCCTCCCTGCGCGAACGTGGGGTGGCGCTCGACCACCTGTACGTAAGCGAAGCCGCCCACGTCATCCTGCCCTTTCACCCGCTGCAGGACGAACTGGAGGAGGAAGGGCGTGGCCAGACCTCGATCGGCACGACCCGCCGGGGCATCGGTCCGGTCTATGCCGATAAAGCCGCCCGCCTGGGCGTGCGCATGGCCGATCTCCTGGACGAGGAGGTCCTGCTGAGCCGTCTGACCCAACTGGTGCAGGTGAAGAACACCCTGCTCACCCGGGTCTACGGCCGGCCTCCCCTCCTTCTGCACGACATCTACCTGGAGTATCTGGAGTACGGCCGGCAACTGGCCCCCCACATCGCCGACACGCGGCGCATCCTCCACCAGGCCTGGGAGCAGGGGAAAAACATCCTCCTGGAGGGGGCCCAGGGGACCATGCTGGACCTCGATTTCGGGACGTACCCCTACGTGACCTCTTCCTCCCCCTCGGTCGGCGGGGCCTGCACCGGCCTCGGCCTGCCTCCCAGAGCCATCCAGCGGGTGCTGGTGGTGTGCAAGGCCTACTGCACCCGGGTGGGGGCGGGGCCCTTCCCCTCCGAGGAGGAAGGGGAAGCCGGGGAGCGCCTCCGGGAGCGGGGCCACGAGTACGGTACTACCACCGGCCGGCCGCGCCGCTGTGGGTGGTTCGATGCGGTGGCGGCGCGCTACGCCGTCGAACTGAACGGGGCCGACGCCCTGGCCATCACCAAACTCGATGTCCTGGACGAGGAACCGGTCGTGCGCATCTGCACCGCCTACCGCCTGAACGACGCCGTGGTTCGGCGTGTCCCCCACAGCCTGCTCCTGTGGCAATCGGTGACCCCGGTGTACGAGGAACTGCCCGGCTGGCAGTGCTCCACCCGCGAGGTCCGGGCCTTTGAAGACCTGCCGGAGCAGGCCCGCTCCTTCCTGCAGCGCCTGGAGGAACTGCTCGAGGTGCCTGTGGCCATCGTCTCGGTCGGCCCCGGCCGCGAGGAAACGATCATCCGCAAGACGCTGCTCTGAGGAGTTGTCGGTTGACCCAACCGACCGACGGTGGGACGGTATGTAGGTCGGTTTGCCCAACCGACCCACGGTGGGACGGTATGTAGGTCGGTTTGCCCAACCGACCCACGGCCGAGGACAGAATGCGCAGGCAGGGGATTGCCGTGCTTGAGGTACAGATCGCCGTGGCCAAGACCCATAAGTATGCCAGCCGGGAGAGCGGGGATACGGTCGAGGTCGTCGAACGTCCCCACGGTGGACTTTCCGTCCTGCTGGTGGATGCCCAGGGAAGCGGGCCGGCGGCCAAGACCTTGAGCAACCTGATCGTCAGCCGGGGCGTTTCCCTGATCAAGGAAGGGGCCCGCGACGGCGCGGTGGCCCGGGCCGTCCACGGTTACCTCTATACCCTGCGCGGGGGACGGGTATCGGCGGCGTTGACCATCGCCTCGGTGGACCTACAGAGCCGCTCCCTGCTCGTTTCGCGCAACGATGCCTGCCCGGCATGTTTCTTCTCCCGGGACGGCATTGAGGTCCACGACGAACCGGCGGAGCCGATCGGGGTACGCCTGCGCATCCGGCCGGTGATCGTGGAGCGTCCGCTGAAGGAATACCTGGGCGTCGTGGTGATGAGCGATGGGGTGGTCCAAGCCGGCGCGTATCGGGGCCGCCCCTTCGACGTGCCGGCCTTCCTGGCGTCCCATCTGGCCGAGGGCTGGCCGGCGGCGTCGGCCCTGGCCGATGCGCTTCTGGGAAGGGCGATGGCGCTGGAGGAGGGCCGGCCGCACGACGACGCCACGGTTGTGGTCGTCGCCATCGTGCCGGCGCTGGAGGAAGAAAACCCGGTGCGCCGGCTGGCGGCGCGCCTCCCCATCGAGACTACCTCCAGGGGACTGTCGGCCTGAATCGACCGGGGGGAAGGAGAGTTCTGCTCATCATCCCCAGGTCTCTTCGGCGGAATAGGTTCGGCCTGTGATGGGGTTGTATTCCACCCTGGCGAGTGTCTGGGCCGGAATCGCTCCAACGAAGAGGATGGCCGGCAACGCTTGCTTTAGGGCGGAAATCCATCTGGCCAGTTCCTGGGCGGCATCTTCCGCATCCTGGCGATTGCCGAGCAGGCGGTAGGCCACGTTGAAGACGGCCTGCTGGTGACGGCGCACGATCTCACCGAAGGCTGCCCGGTCTCCGTGCGCAGCGCGTCTGGTCAATTCGTGTTCCTCTGCTATGATGGTCAGGTCCGATGGCCATTAGCGGCCGGCGTCATTTCTATAAATGATTACCGGCCCAGGGGGAGAAAAGTTGCTGGGGTCGAACGTGTAGCCGGCCGACGGCACCGAACTCGGCCGCAGCGCGGAGCGAGGGAACGAAGTGTGGTCGGCCGGAGCGCGATGTAGCCCGCTTGCGCGTTGTATAGCCGATCGGCGAGAGCGAGACCACCCGACTCAACCCTTTATGTCGCTGCATGGCCGGCCTCCTTTCGGTGAGAGAGTAGCCACCCGGCGACAATTATACCCGAACAGGGGGTATGACTAAAAGCCCGCGTTTGCCGGTGCACCCGGATTGTGGTAAGATGATTTTGCCCTGACAACGCCTTTGGAGGTGCATATGGCCCCGGAAGCGAAATTCTGCAGTCAGTGTGGGACCTCCCTTGCCCCCGGGTCCCGGTTCTGCCCCCGATGCGGCACCCCGGTGCGGGAGATTCCGGCCGCCCCGTCCCCGCAAGCCCCCGTGCCGACCCCGACCGAGCCCATCGTAGATGTGATTCCCCTGCAACGGCGCAGCGGGTTCATGGGCATGTCCGTCGAGACGTTCAACCTGATCGTGACGCCGCAGCGGTTGATTCTCCTTCCCCTCTCCAGACAGGAGGTGCAGGAGGCGGTCAAGGAGGCCCGGGAACAGGCCCGTGCGGCCGGCCGGGGCTTCTTTGGCCAGTGGGGAGCACAACTGGCCTGGTTGCCGGTGCTCTGCGCCCGGTACCGGGCCACGCCTGCGGAAAGCCTGGCCCAGACGCCGGGCAGCACCGTCCTCTGGAAACAGGAGGTTCGTGCCATCCACCCGCGGGACCGGAGGGAGAGGGATGACGAGCAGACCCGGGAATGGACGGAAATGGCTATCGAGACGGCCCGGGGCCGTCTCCGGTTCGAAGTGCTGACCATCTGTCCCGAGCGCGACCCCCAGGCCGCCCAGTCCTTTTTCCACCATGCCACCTCCAGCCTGCGACGGGCCCTAGAGCCGGACCTGCCGGAGAAGTTCCCCTCGCGCTATCTGGAGGTGGAGGAGGGACGGGTGACCCTCCACCTGCCGGCCGGCTCCTGGGTGGATTTCGAGGCTTTTGAAGCCTGCTGTCGGCGTGGGGAGTGGGAAGCCACCCTCTCCCTCTACGGCGGCGAGTTTCTGCCCGAAAGTCGTTACGCCGATTGGACGATGGCCCCGCGGGAGCGGCTGAGCCTGCTGTACCAGCAGGCCCTCCTGGCCGCCGCCCGCTCCCGGCTGGCCGAAGGCCGGCCGGCCGAAGCCCTGGACGCCTGCCGACGCCTTCTGGCCCTGGAGCCCTGGCACGAGGAGGCGGTCCTCCTGGGAATGCGCGCCTGTGTCGCGCTGAACGACCTGGCCGGCGCCCGCCGCCTCTACTTGGCGCTGGAAAAAGCCCTGCGGGAAGACCTGGGCACCGCCCCCCAGGAAGAACTCCAGACCCTTTACCGCTCCCTCACCCCTTCCGCCACCCCCTGACGTCGCGGGGACCCCCCAGTATTTCCCGGCTTCCCGCCCCCCCTATTCTGCCTACGCTGGGTCCCTGGGCCCTGATCCCTCACCCTGGCAGTCCCCTGGCAGTCCTTCCGGCTATATAACCGGTAGATGTTGTCCTGGTGTCCGCGCTGATTGTTCGTATTGGAGCCCGAGTGCGCACCATACGGACTTTTATCCTTCGTCTGTGGATCGATCCGGCCAGGCCGGAAGCCCTGCGGGGGGTACTTCAGCCCCTGCCGGAAGGAGAAGCGCTCCCGTTCACCGACGAGCAGGCCCTCCTGGCCCTACTTCGCCGGATGCTTTCCGCCCCCAGGGGGCCGGAGAGGCTGGAGCAGTGAGGAGGAAAGATGATGGACCGCGTAACGTACCGGAAATGGATGCTCGGGTGGCTCTGCCTCCTGGTGGGCCTCGCCGTCCTCGGTTGTTCCGGGGGGCAGGCGCTTCCTGCGCAGCCGCAGCAACCCCAGCAACCGCAATGGCCCCAGCAGCCGCCACAGCCCCAGCAGCCGCCACAGCCCCAGCAGCCGCAATGGCCCCAGCAGCCGCAGCAACCCCAGCAACCGCAATGGCCTCAGCAGCCGCCACAGCCCCAGCAGCCCGCCGCTTTCAACCCGGTCGGCATCTGGGTGGCCCAGATTCCGACCGATTACGGACCGATGTACACCCAGATGATCCTCCAGCCGAACGGAAGTTATTCCTACCAGGTCGTTTGGAGCAACCTGATGACCTACGAGGTGGGCCTCTACGAGGTCGGGCAGGGGTTCATCCACTTTGCGGTGCAGGACTATGAACCGAAGGAGTATATGGGTCAGCCGATGTCCCGACCGACCAGTTGGACCGTGTTCTATACGGTGGTGGACGAGAACACGATGATCTGGGAGGATCGGGTGCTGGGCACCCAGTGGACGGTTTACCGGCAGAGGTAGGCCCGGTCGCGGCCCCACCGGTGCCGGCCTGGGGCGGTGGACGGCGCGTCGGGTCGCCCGGCCTCTGGGCGTGGCGCAGCCGCTTCCGGAGGGCCAAGCCCTGGCCGATCAACCGGTCCGGCTCCGCCGGATGTGATCGCCGAGCAGAGAGGCCCTCCGCTTCGGCCAGGATCGGTAACGGTCGAAACGGGTAGGAGGTGGATGATGAGCACTCAGGGCAAACGCTCGGGGGCCGACCGGTTCCGGTGCGGAACCCTGGCCGGCCTCCTGCTGCTGGCGCTGGCGCTTCTGGCGACGGGTGCCGGCGCGCCCTTGGCCGCGCGCCTTGAAGCGGCCAACACCGGTACGCAGAACTGTGTACCCGGCCCGCACAGCGGTACGGTCGCCGTCAGCCAGACCTGGTGCTTGAGCGACAACCCGCACTTCCTGAACGGCGACGTCACGGTGAACGCGGGCGTGGTCCTGACCGTCGAAGCCGGGGTGACGGTGAAGGCCAATGACAACGTCGAGCTCAAGATGCTGGGGCACCTGGAGGCGCTAGGGACGATCACCCAGCCGATCACCTTCACCTCGATGACGGACACAGGGGCGTGGCAATGGTCCGGCCTGCTTTTCGACGGCGCTTCGGCGAGCGGCAACCTGGAGCACGTCACAGTGCGCTACACCGGCGACGACAATAGCCTGGGGCTCAACGCCTCGGCCCTGCTGGCCCGCAACGTCTCGCCCGGCCAGGTGCGGATCGCAGACAGCCGCGTGGTGGACAACCGCAAGGGCCTGTGGCTGATCGACAGCCGGGCGACGGTCAGCAACACCCTGTTCAGCGGCGTGGCCGACGCCTACCAGTACCCGCTGGAGATCCAGGGCACCAGCAGCGTCGTCACCCTGACGGCCAACACCTTCACCGCCAACCCCCGCAACCGGGTGCTGCTCCAACCGGGGGCAATGATGGGCGCGGATGCCGCCTTGACTCCGCAGATCGGGCTGGACGGCTACGAGCTGGCCGGCGATTTCACCGTGCCGGCCGGTGTGACACTCACTATCGCGCCCGGTGTGACGGTCATGGCCGACCGCAACCGAGAACTGAAGGTGCTGGGCCACCTGGAGGCGGCGGGCACGCCAAGCCAGCCGATCACCTTCACTTCAGTCGCCAACACCGGCAGCAGGCAATGGACCGGCCTGGTTTTCGACGGCGGCACCGGTCATCTGGACCATGCCGCCGTGCGTTATGGCGGGGATGACAACAGCCTCGGGTTGGAACCGGCCGGCCTCGTCGCCCGAAACGTGACCGCCGGCGAGGTGCGTTTGGAACACGCCTCCCTGATCACTGCCTGCGGCTTTGTCGCCCAGAATAGCCACATGAGCTTCATCTCCTCCACCCTCTCCGGCAACGGCGGCGTAGGGTGTCCTGACTTCGAAGGTGGGCAGTTGAAGGGGTCTGCCACCGTCTTCACTATGACCCACAGCCTGTTCCAGAACAACAATGGAGGTATCCTCTTCTGGCTTGGCGACGCCCGGGCCACGTTCGATCACAACCAGTTCCTTGGCAACGGCGAGAATCCAGAGGGATGGGCAGATGAATATGTCCTGTGGGTCTCCGACGCCAGCCCGGTGATCACTCTGACCAACAACCTGTTCCAGGGCAACGCCGGCGGCGTGAGCTTTGGCGGCGACGGTCAGCTCACGCTGATCAACAACGTCTTTGTCGGCCAGACCGGCCACGCCTACACGAGCGGCTCGGCGCTGTCGGTCTATGGCAACCTGACGGCCATCCACAATACCTTCGCCCACAACGACGGCATGAACTGCGATCCCTATTGGTGCAAGCAAGACGCCATCTGGGTCGCCGCCGACCACTGGCCTGAGCCCTACCGGGTCGTCTTTACCAACACCATCATCGCCGACCACCAGACGGGCATGGTGCTGTGCAACGGGGCCGTCCGGATGGACAACACGCTGTGGTACAGCAACACCACCAACGTGATCACGCAGGCGGCCAGTTGTTTGGGGGGTGTGCTGACCGAGACCGGCCACCTGGAGGGGCCGGCGGCCTTTGCCGCCGACGGCTATCACCTCACCTGCGGCTCGGTGGCACTGCAGGCCGGAGTGGATGCCGGTGTGAGCGACGACATAGACGCTGAGCCTCGCCCGCAGCCGGCCGGCACCCATCCCGACCTGGGGGCCGACGAATCGCCCTGCGAAGTGGCGGGCCAGTTCACCGCCCTCAAGAGCGCCCTGCCGCCGCAGTGGATCGTCTCGCCCGACCCAGCCGCTCCCGGCGGCTATCGCGGGTCCGTGCGGCAGCGTTACGCCGTCAACTATCACTACCCCAGCTCGCCTGCCGTTTTGCCACCCCTTGACGTGGCCGTGACCGACACGTTGCCGGCGGAGCTGGCCTTTGCCGAAGACCACCAGCCGGCGATGGACTTTCAGCGGCAGGGCCAGCAGCTCACCTGGCGGACGTTGTCGCCGGTCCAGGAGGGGGAGTTCGGCTGGATCTGGCTGGAAGGGGTGGACGACGACCCACAGGCGGGCGAGGACCTGGTCAATACCGCCGAGCTACGGGCCGGCGACTGGCATTTCGACCTGGAGGCCGGCGTTACCGTGCCGCTCTTTGCCCCCTTCCTGGTCTCGCCGCAGAACGGCGAGACCTGTCGGCCCGGTCCTGGTGCGCGGCCTGGCCCAGCCGGGCGTCACCGTGCAGGTGTTGGATGCAGCCAACACGGTCATCACCGAGACGGTGGCCGACGCCAGCGGCGCCTTCACCGCCACCTTCTTCTATCCCAGCGATACGACGCGAGTCATCAAGGCGCGGGCCTGCGTCGGCGCTCAGTGCAGCGCCAGCAGCCCGCCGGTTACCCTCACGCCGCAGCAGAGCTTCTGGTGCCCACAGAGAACCTCCTGGAAGGTAGGGGATTATGCCTTCTGGTTCCGTGGCAGCGACGGCAGGCTGACGACGCAGAACTTTCGCCTGCCCACCCTCCCCGTCCAAAACATCACGACGACCCTGGGTGTCATGGTCAGCACCAACTGGCCAGCAGGCAAGGCCCTGGGCAAAGGGGGCTGTAACGGCGATCTCCTCGTCTGGGCGACCTTGGATGGGCAGGGGGCCATCCTGATTGACAAGCGGCAGATCAACGACTGGAATATCTGGTGGGAGTTTGCCCCATTCTATGGCCTGCAGAATCCACGCATCGTCTGCATCAAGGCCTGGTGCGAGGACCCTGACTACGCAGAGACCACCTGCGGCACCCGCCTGATCGACCCCGACGGCTATATCTTTGACGTGACCCGGGGCCTTGACGTGGGGGTGACCACCATGCCCGGAGTGACGGTGACGTGCATGATGTCGTCTACCGAATGGGGCGGCTGGGTGCCCTGGCCGGCCAGCTTTTATGGGCAAGAGAACCCCCAGGTGACCGGCGACGACGGTTACTTTGCTTTCTTTACCCCGCCGGGCCACTATTACGTCCAAGTGGAGGGCATCCCCGGTTACCAGGCGTGGCGCAGCCCGGCCGTCGAGGTGATCTCGGAGATCGTGCACGTCAACGTGCCCTACACCCCCTGGCCGGTCGGGCAGACGGTTCAGGTAATCCTCACGCCTGATGGCCCGGACCCGCAGGTGGTCACCGTGACGGCAGGCAGCAGCGTGGAGTGGGTCTCGACTCTCAGGGAGACGGACGCCGCCGCCGACCTGGTGCGCTGGACCGAAAATCCCATCCTGCGGCCGTTGAGCGCCCTGGACCCGATGAGTAATACCCTGGGCTGGGACGGAGGCATGCTGGCTCCGGGCCGTGTCTACCGGCGGCAGTTCCCCGTGCCAGGCATCTATGCCTACAGTGACGGGGCCGGGCACAATGGGACGGTCGTGGTCAGAGGTTTTGTCTACCTCCCCCTGGTCCTGCGCAACCGCTGAGTGCCGGGCAACCGCGATCGAGGCCTCCCCCCTGGCGGCCTGCTACCGGCCGGGGGAGGCCTCTTTCTGTACCCCGTGCTTTCGCCGCGCCGAGCATCCCCCCGTACGCGGATGGTGATCGGATGCATGGGCAAGGCTGGATTTCGATGCGGCCGTCGCTGCGTTCCGGCCTACTCCACCGGCGCCTCGCCGGTCGAGCAGGCCGAAGGCCGTATCGAAACCCTTGGGCGATGGGTTGAGCCTGTCGAAACCCGGTGGGTTGAGCCGCTGGGTTGAGTAGGCCGAAGGCCGTATCGAAACCCTTGGGCGATGGGTTGAGCCTGTCGAAACCCGGTGGGTTGAGCCGCTGGGTTGAGTAGGCCGAAGGCCGTATCGAAACCCTGTCGAAACCCGGTGGGTTGAGCCTGTCGAAACCCGGTGGGTTGAGCCTGTCGAAACCTTGAGTAGCCCCGAAGGGGCGTATCGAAACCCGAACGGCCCACTGTGCGCAGGGTTGGAGGGCGGTGCCCGCCTGGAAACATGCATCTGTAATCTTTTGGCTGGACGATTCGGCCGCCCCTGTGGTAGAATATAGGCCACAAGGAGTCGGCGATGTTTGTCATCGGCACGGCCGGACACGTGGACCACGGCAAATCCACCCTGGTCGAGGCCCTCACCGGCATCAACCCGGACCGCCTGCTCGAGGAGCAGGAGCGAGAGATGACCATCGACCTGGGCTTTGCCTGGCTGACCCTGCCCAGCGGCCGGGAGGTCAGCATCGTGGATGTGCCCGGCCACGAACGCTTCGTCAAGAACATGCTGGCCGGCGTGGGCGGCATCGACGCCGCCCTCCTGGTCGTCGCCGCCGATGAGGGCCTGATGCCGCAGACGGAGGAGCACCTGGACATCCTCACCCTCCTCCAGGTGCCCCGGGGCGTGGTCGCCATCACCAAGGTGGACCTGGTGGAAGAGGAGGAGTGGCTGGAACTGGTGGTGGAGGAGGTGCGCGAACGCCTGCGCGGCACCCCGCTGGAAGGGGCCCCCATCGTCCCCGTCTCGGCCCGCACCCGCCAGGGGCTGGAGGAACTCGTCGCTGCCTTGGATGAGGTTCTCTCCCGGGCGATGCCCCGGCCGGACCGCGGCCGGCCGCGCCTGCCCATTGACCGGGCCTTTACCATGCCCGGCTTCGGCACGGTGGTGACCGGGACGCTCCTGGACGGCTCCCTGCACGTCGGCCAGGAGGTGGAGATCCTGCCCCGGGGACTGTGGGGGCGCATACGCGGCCTGCAGACGCACAAGAAACGGGTGGAGGAGGCCCAGCCCGGCCGGCGCACCGCCGTCAACCTGGCCGGCATCGCGGTGGAGGAGGTGCGCCGCGGGGATGTGCTGACCACGCCGGGCTGGCTTTCCCCCACCCAGCGCCTGGCCGTGTACCTAGACCTCCTCCCCTCGGCGCTCCGCCCCCTGCGTCAGGACGATACCGTGGACCTTTTCCTGGGCGCGGCGGAACGGCAGGTGCGGGTGACCTTGCTCGAGGCCGAGGAACTGCCTCCGGGGCAATCCGGCTGGGCCCTGTTGCGGCTGGCGGAGCCGGCCGTGGCCATCCGGGGCGAACGCTTCATCCTGCGCTGGCCCTCCCCGGGCAGCACCATCGGCGGAGGGATGGTCGTGGAGCCGCATCCGGGCCGCCTGCGGCGCTTTCACGCCCCCAGCATCGCCACGCTGGAGGCCCTGTGCCGGGGCCGGCCGGAAGACGTCCTTCTCCAGGCCCTCCAGGAAACCCCGCTTCCGCTCCATCAGGTCGCCGCAGCCAGCGGTCTGCCGGAAGAGAAGGTCCGGGAGACGGCGCGCCGGCTGTGCCAGGAGGGCCGCCTGGTTGCCCTGCAGGCCGGAGAGGCCGAGATCACGCCCGGCACCCTGCTCCTCTCCCGCCCCCAGGCCGACCGGCTGCACGAGCGCCTCCGGAACCTCCTGCGCGACTACCACGGGCGTTTCCCGCTCCGGGCCGGCATGCCCAAGGAGGAACTGAAGAGCCAGTTGCGCCTGGACGGCCGCGTCTTCAGCGATGTCCTGGCCTGGGCAGAGAGCCGCGGCTCCCTGGTGGTGCAGGGCGCCCTGGTGCGCCTGGCCGACCACCGGGTGCGTTTTTCCCCGGAGCAACAGGCCCAGGTGGACCGCTTCCTGTCCCTGTTGCGCCGGCAACCCTATGCCCCCCCACCCCGCCAGGAGTGGGGCATCGAGCCCGAGGTCCTGGAAGCCCTGGTGGAGGAGGGACGCATCGTCCGCCTGACCCCCGACGTGGCCTTTTTGCCGGAGACCTATCAGGAAATGGTCCGGCGGGTGCTGGAGGAGATCGACCGCCACGGTCCCATCACCGTCGCCCGGGTGCGCGACCTCTTTGCCACCAGCCGCAAGTATGCCCTGGCCCTGCTGGAGGATATGGACCAGCGCAAACTGACCCGTCGGGTGGGAGATGAGCGGGTACGGTATTGAGACGTCCCGCCGGGCAGGAATCAGGAGGATGGCTATGGAAGAAGGTCGGATGGTCAAGTATCGGATGGGCTATGAGAAGTTGCTCCAGGCCGTGGGGCGTTTCTGCGACGAACAAAAACTGGATGAAATCTGCGTGATGGAGTTTGAGAAGGGGTTGATCCTGCGGGCCCTGCAGGTTGAATCCACCGGCGAGGGATATATCCGTCGGGCCGTCAGTTATACCTGGAGTTACGAGCAGGTGGCCGGGATGGTCCCGCCGCCCCCCGCGCCTTCCGGCGGCCGGCCGGAGCGAGGAGGAAAGCCGTGAAACTCTTCGAGGGCATGTCCCGGACGGACTACCAGGATGTCCTGCGGGCCTTGGGCCGTTTTATTGACATGAACAACTATATCGACATCCGCATCGTGGAGACCGAAGAGGGGCTGATCTTCCAGGGCCGTTCTTCGCCGCGCAGCGGACGGGTGCGCACCGGTCCGCAGTTCGACACCTTCCTCATCACCGATGACGACCTGCGGCAGTTGCTCCGCGAGGCCTATGACCAGCGGGGCAAGGGGGAGGCCTTCCGGCGGCTCTGAGGAACCCCCGCTAGCCCTTCTGGGCCAGGAAGAGCGCCTCCGCCAGGATCAAAAAGAGGAGGCTGAGCAGGGCGATGGGCCAGGTAAAGAGGCCCAGGCTGCGAAGGAGGAGCATGCCCACGAAGTAGAGGGAGAGCAACCCGGCCTCGCGCCAGGCCCGGAGCACATCCTGCCGATGGGTGCGGGAGGTGAAGAGGCGCAGGCCCAGGCGATAGGCCGGCGGGGCCAGGAGGGTCGTCAGCACCACAAAGAGGGCCAGGAAAAAGTACCAGAACTCCAGCGGCGACCCCTCGCCCCGCATCACCCGAACCAGGGGATCCTCCTCGGGCGGCAGGCCGGCACTTCCCGGAGGGCCGAACGCCCACAGGTAACCGAAGGCGGCCCAGCCGAGCACCGCATAGAGGTCGAAAAAGCGCCACTTCAACCAGCGCCCGATCGGCACAAAGGTGAGGGCAGGGGCCAGGAAGAGGAGGAGGTAGAAGGCGATGCGCCAGGGATCCCAGGGGGAAGGGATGGCCCCGACGTTGAAGAAGAAGAGAAAATAGGCCCAGCAGGCCCACGAGATGCCGGCGGTGATGCCCAGGGTCCAGAGCAGGCGGCGATCCTGCATCGTCTCACCTTGACAGAAGGCCACAGGAACGGCTATAATGAGGTTGCGAAACGATCGCTCTTGGACAACCGGTGGGCTCAGGGGGCGCCGAGGACCGGCTCCGCGTGGGGGATGATGCCCCAGTACTGTTGGGGCCAGTAGATGACCCAGGCCTTGCCCACGATGTTCTCCAGCGGCAGAGGTCCCCAGTTGCGGGAGTCGCTCGAGTTGCCCCGGTTATCGCCCATCACAAAGACGGCGTTCGGCGGCACCTGTACCGGCCCCATGTTCCCGGTCTGAGCCCGGGCGGCGTCGCTCAGGTAAGGCTCGAAGAGTGGGACACCGTTGATGAGCACCTGGCCGTTGCGAATCTCCACCGTCTCGCCCGGCAGGCCGATCACCCGCTTGATAAAGTCGCGGGTGGTGTCTTTGGGGTATTCAAAGACCACAATCTCGCCCCGCCGGGGCATATGGAAGAAATAGACCAGGTTGGGCTCCACCTGGTCGCCCCCGGGCAGCAGCCGCCGGAACAAGTTCAGGTCGATGTGCCAGTACTCCAGGCGGTTGACGATGATGTACTGACCGGTGTGCAGGTTGGGTTCCATGCTGTACCCTTCCACTTTGAAGTTCTGGATGACGCTGCGCACCAGGAAGAAAATGAGCAGGGTAAAGAGGAGGGTCTCCAGAATCTCGCGGAACAGGGCCCACAGGGAACTTCGGGCCGGCACCTCGCCGGCGACGGCCGGCCCGGGATCGGAAACGGTAGATTTTCCCCCCTCTTCAGGAGGGGACACGGAAAACGACATCGGACGCCATTTCCTCAGGTAGCCGGGTCGGCTGGACCAACCGACCGGAAACGGCCAACAGACCGAACGATCACGGGGACATTATAATACAGCCGGCCGGATTTGCCAACCCGAGGGGAAACGATGCAGGAAGCGCTCCTGTACGATCGCCTGGAAGATCAAGCGGTGCTCTGTCGTCTCTGTCCCTGGGCCTGCCGGATGGCCACGGGAGAAAGCGGCCTCTGCCAGGTCCGTGAGAACCGGGAGGGGACGCTCTACAGTCTGAACTATGGCCTGATCTCGGCGGCGGCGGTGGAGCCGATCGAGCGGCGCGGGCTATACCACCTCTTCCCGGGCAGCATCATCCTCACCCTGGGCGGGTGGGGCCACAACCTGCGCTGCCGGCACCGGCCGGCCCCGCCGCCCCTTCCCCGGGAAGGGGAAGGCCGGCGCTACCTGGACCCGGAACGGGCCGTCTCCTTCGCTCTGGAGCGCCACTGCCGGGGGCTGGCCTGGGCCTATCAGGAGCCTGCCGTCTGGCTGGAGTACGTCCTGGACACGGCCAAACTGGCCCGTGCCAACGGCCTCTACACGCTGATGGTAACCGGCGGCTTCCTGAACCGGGAGGCGCTGGACCTCCTGGGGCCGTACCTGGACGCCTGGGCGGTCGAAGTGGTGGCCGCTTCTCCTCCGCCTTACGAGGCCCTCTGCCGTTCGCTTCCGGTGGAGGCCATCCTGGAGGGGACCGCCTACGTCCGCGAGGCCTGGCGCTGCCACGTGGAAGTGCATACCCCGCTCCTCCCCGGCCTGAACGATGGGGATGAGGTCCTCCGCGAACTGGCCGGGTGGATTCGGGATCGCCTGGGGCCCGATACCCCCTGGCACCTCTGGCGCCATGAGCCGGCCGGCGAAGGGGATCCCTTCCCTCCCTCTCCCCTGGAAGCCCTGAAGCAAGCCCGGGAAATCGGCCGGGAATCCGGCCTCCGCTACGTCTACATCCAGGCCGGCGAACAGGTCGGGTTGACCCCCACCTCTTGTCCTTCCTGCGGCCACCTGCTCATCCGCAGGGAGGGCCGTTTCTACATCAAGGCCGTCGGCCTGACGGAGGACAACCGCTGCGCCCATTGCGGCCAGGAGATTTACCTGCGCCGTTCGATCTTCAAATGAGCCGTCGGCTCGGAAGCCCTCCGACGCCGACGAGGAGGATGGCGATGTTTCGCCGGGGCGTTTCGCAAAGCGACATCCGGCCCTCTCCCATTGCCGGCACCTGGTATCCGGGGACCAGGGAAGACCTGGAGGCCATGGTGGACCGGTTTCTGGCCCGCGTGCCGGAGCCGCAAATCGAGGGACATGTGGTGGGTCTGGTCGCTCCCCATGCCGGCTATCCGTACTCCGGCCAGGTCGCCGCCTACGCCTATCGTCTCCTCCAGGGGCGGCGGGAGGAGCGCGTGGTCGTGCTCAGCCCCTGCCATGCCCCCTATCCGGGGCGCTTTGCCGTCACGGCCATGCGGTACTATGCCACGCCGCTGGGGCTGGTGGAGGTGGACCGGGAGACGGTGGACCGCCTGGCCGAATATGTGCCGCTCACCCGCCTGGACTATGATGAAGAACACTCCCTGGAGATTCAGTTGCCCTTCCTGCAGCGGACCCTGGGCGACTTTCTCCTGGTGCCGGTGATGCTGTGCGATCAGACCTGGGAGGATTGCCAGGAACTGGCCGAGGCGCTGGATCGGGTGTTAGGCGGCGAACGCCCCCTGCTGGTGGCCAGCACCGACCTCTGCCATGCCTACTCCTATGAGCAGGTGCGGGCCAGCGATGCGGCCACCCTGGCCGCCCTGGAACGGGGAGAGGCCCGGGAGTTCTGGGAGACGGCCATGCGCCTGCACGGAGCCTGCGGCTACGGGCCGGTGACCGCCGCGCTCCTGGTGGCCCGGCGCTGGGGGGCAGAGCGGGTGGTCGTGCTCCATGCGACCAACTCCGGCGATGTGACCGGCCAGCGGATGGGCTATGTGGTCGGCTATGCGGCGGCGGCGCTTCTGGGAAAGAAGGCCGGGGCGGAGGCGTAGGGTATGGCGCTCATCAAGAAGATCGGGGTGCATCGAGAGGCCGTCCCGGAGGAGAAGCCGGGGGATCGGCCGGAGCCACCTGCGCCGCCGGCCACCCGTCGGGTACAGCCGGTGGAGGAGGTCCGGCCGTCGGCCCCGGCGACGCGGCCGGTGCAGGTGGAGCCGGCCGAATCCTCGCGGCCGTCGGCCCCTCCCCCCGGCGAGGCCCGCCTCCCCACCCTGCCCATCGGGGCCATCCTCCAGGAACGCTACCAGGTCGAGGCTATCCTGGGCATCGGCGGCATGAGCGTGGTCTATAAAGGCCGCGACCTGCGCTTCAAAAACGTCTACCGCCCCTGCGCCATCAAGGAGATGATCGACCGTTCCCCGGATAGCCAGACCCGGACCATCACCCTGAAGAACTTTGAACGAGAGGCCGCTCTCCTGGCCACCCTGAACCACCCGGCCATCCCCAAAATTTATGATTACTTTGTCGAAGGGGGCCGCATCTACCTGGTGCTGGAATTCATCGAGGGCCGGGACCTGGAGGACATCCTGGAGGCCTCGCCCGGACCGCTGGAGGAGGAGCAGGTCGTCGGCTGGGCCATCCAGATCTGCGACGTCCTTTCCTACCTGCACAACCACAAGCCGGAGCCGATCGTCTTCCGGGATATGAAGCCCTCCAACGTGATGATTACGCCGGACAACCGGGTGGTGCTCATTGACTTTGGCATCGCCCGCATCTTCGAGGCCGATCAGAAGGGGACGATGATCGGCACCGAGGGCTATTCGCCTCCCGAGCAGTATCGCGGCGTGGCCGAGCCGCGGGGCGACATCTACGCCCTGGGAGCCACGCTCCACCACCTCCTGACCAAATCGGACCCCCGCCTGGAAACCCCCTTCACCTTCCACGAGCGGCCGCCCTCGGCGCTGAACCCCAAGGTGTCCCCGCAGTTAGAAGCCATCATTATGAAGGCCCTGGAGTACGATGCCCGGAAGCGCTGGTCTTCGGCGGCCGAGATGCGCGCCGCCCTGCTCGACCTGGCCCATCTGGATGTGGCCGTATTGCAAAGGGAGGCCGGCCCCTCCCGTTCCCCGGAGACGAAGGAGCGTCTGCTCTGGTCGTTCAACTGTGAGGAGGAGGTGCGGGCCTCGCCCCTGGTCTATAACGGCGTCGTCTACATCGGCGCTTATGATAACAACTTGTATGCGGTGGATGCCGAAAGCGGCAAATTCCTATGGAAATTCCCCACGCAACGCGGCATCTGTTCCAGCGCCTTGGCCTGGGAACGGCTGATCTTTTTCGGCTCCGAGGACGGGAACGTCTATGCCCTGAACGCCCAGTCGGGGCAACTGCAGTGGACCTTTCGCACCGCCGGCCCGGTGCGCTCTTCGCCGCGCCTGCTGGACGGGGCGATCTGTGTGGGATCGGACGATCAGAATATCTATGCCCTGGACCCCCGCCGGGGGGAGGCGATCTGGAACTACCGCACCTGGGGGCCGGTGCGTTCTTCGGCGGCCGTGGCCGGAGGGAACGTCTACATCGGCTCCGACGATGGGCACATCTACGCCCTGGATATCCGCCGGGGCGAACTGCAGTGGAAGACCCGCACCGGCCAGGCCGTGGTCTCCTCGCCGGCCGTCTTCGAGGGGATGGTCTATGTGGGCTCCTGGGACGGCCATATCTACTGCCTGGATGCCCGCAGCGGCTGGCCGGCCTGGAAGTATCGCACCGGCAATCGGGTGACCTCTTCTCCGGCCATCCGGGGCGGCCGGGTATACGTGGGTTCTTCTGACGGCAACCTCTACTGTCTGGATGCCCGCAACGGCCGGCTGATCTGGAAGTTCGAGGCCGGCACCTTCATCACCTCTTCGCCCCAGGTCGCCGGAGAACGGGTATACGTCGGGGCCGGGAACGGCCGGGTCTATTGCCTGGCGGCCGATTCGGGAAAGGAAATCTGGTCCTTCCAGACCGGCGGCCCGGTGCCCGGCTCCCCGGCCGTGGTGGAGGGCGTGGTCTATATCGGTTCGACGGACCACCGCCTGTACGCCCTGCGGGCCTGAAAGAGGAGGCTCGGATGCCCTTTTGGAAGCGCCGGCGCTTGGACCAGACCCCTCCGCCCTCCCGGCGGCGGGGCATCGCCTTCGGCCTGGCCAGCGATGTGGGCCGGGTGCGGGCGAGCAATCAGGACCAGGTCCTGGCCTCGCTGACCTTCCTGCCCACCCGGAGCGGCCCGATTCCCCTGGGAATCTTTATCGTGGCCGACGGGATGGGCGGTCACGCCGGCGGAGCCACGGCCAGCATGCGGGCGGTGGAGGTGGTGGCCGCCCACCTCCTTCGGGAACTGCTCCTCCCCGTCCTGCACGGCGGTTCGCCCGAGGCCATCCAGGATGCCTTGCGGGGGGCCGTGTACGAGGCCAACCGCCAGATTCTGAGCGAAGCCCAGGAACAGGGAAACGACATGGGCACCACCCTGACCGGAGCGCTCCTCCTGGGGGAGCGCTGCTATGTGGCCCATGTGGGGGACAGCCGGCTCTATACCTACGGGCCGGAAGGGCTGCGCTGTCGGACGCGGGATCACTCGATGGTGGCCCGCCTGCTGGAGATGGGGCAGATTTCGGAGGAGGAGGCCCGCCATCACCCCAGGCGCAACTACCTCTACCAGGCGGTGGGCCAGCAGGAAGCGCTGGAGGTCGAGATGGCCTCCTTCCCTCTGGACTGCAGCCACCTGTTGCTCTGCAGCGATGGGTTATGGGGAAGCCTAGCGGACGAGGAGATCGCATCCGTCCTCCAGGGGACGGATGACCCGCAGGAGGCCTGTGATCGGTTGGTCGAGCGGGCCAATGCGGCCGGGGGGGAGGACAATATCTCGGTTATCGTGGTGGCTCTTCCCCGGGGGACATCTGCCTGAGGAGTTCCTCCAGGTCGTTCACCTGCTCCAGGAGAAGGTGCATATCCAGCACCTCGTCGGCGCTCACCGGGGTGGGGGGCGCGATCTCTTCCACCCTTTCCTCCCGATCGGCCGGCCGGGCCAGCGCCAGTCCCACCAGCGCCATCACGTGGCAGGAAGGGCAGTAGAGGGAAAAGAGCCAGGTTTCGTTCATCTGGCCGAGCAGGTGCACGTCCTCTTCGGAGAAGACGCGTCGGCACTGGGGGCAGCGCTGCACCACGTGGAGCACGACCTGGCGGAGCACCTCACCGGGTTCACGCATCTTCCTCCTCCGGAGAAGTCTCCCCTTCTTCCTCCTCCTCCAGACGGCTCAGGAACTCGCGGAAGACGTCCAGGTCCTTTTCCTCCCCTTCCGTGGGCGGGGCTTCCTGAACCAGGCCGGCCTGTTCCAGGACGGCTTCCTCGACGTAGATGGGGCATTTGACCCGCACGGCCAGGGCGATGGCATCGCTGGGCCGGGAGTCCACCTCCACGTAACGGCCGGCCACGTCGAAGATGATGCGGGCGTAGAAGGTATTGTCCCGGATGTCGTTCACCAGGACGCAGTTGACCTTGGCTCCCAGCGCCCGAATCACCGAGCAGAGCAGGTCGTGGGTGAGCGGGCGGGCCATTTCCACGCCCTGCAACTGGATGGCGATGGCATCGGCCACATCGGGGCCGATCCAGATGGGCAGGTAGCGCCGGCCTCCCACCTCCATCAGCACCACCACCCGGTTCTGAGTAATCAGGCTGACGCGCACGCTATGGACCGTAACCTCGACCATCGTCTGTTCCCCCGCCCATCCATGGGCCGAAGTCATCCGCGCAGGACACCTTCTATCATAGCGCAAAGGCCGGAAAAGTCAACTTCCGGTTTCACGTGAAACATCCCCGGCTGGCCCTTCCTCGGGCAACCGGGCCTTCTGGAGACGTTCGTTCGCCCAACGATGCAACTGCTGCTGGAAGACCTCCTGCAGGGCCCGCAGGATGGTCTCGCTGCCCGTTTCCATCGCCTCGAGGCGCTCGGCCAGCCGGGCCAGATGGCGGCCCATTTCCTCATCTTGGCGGGCCAGACGCTCGTCCAGTTCATGGTACAGTTCCTCGATCCGCCGCAGCCAGGCGTTCTGGCTCTCGCTCCGCCGCTCCTCGGCCGCCCGCAACTCGTTCCACTCCCGCTGGGAAGCCTGGCGCAACGCCTCGATGCGCTCCTGGTTCTGCAGGAATTGCTCCACCGCCTCCCGCTGAACGCGCTGCAACTCGGCCGCCAGGCGGTCGAAGGAGGAACCCACCCCGCCCAGACGTTCCCCCAGTTCCGCCAGCGTCGCCTCGGCCTTGCGCTGCAACTCGGCCTGCCGGTTCAGGCGGGAGAGGAGTTCCTGCACTTCCCCCCGCACGTCGGCGGCCAGCCGGTCCACATCGCCGGCCTGCCGGCGCAGATTCTGGCGCTCCCCCTCGATCTGCTCGCGAAGTTGACGCACCGACTGCTGGCGCTCCTCCTCGGCCTGGGCCAGTTGCCCCAGCAGCGCATCCAGCCGGGCCAGGCGTTCCTCCGCCAGTACCTCCTGCGCCCGTACCTCTTCCAGGCGCTGGCCGATCTCCTTCCGTTCCTCTTCCCCACGGGCCAATCCCTCCCGCAGCAGGCGCAGCCCTTCCTGCAGGTCCTGCACCTGGGCCGAAAGGGAAAGGATCTGCCGGGCCGGCTCCTCCACCCGCACCCGCAGTTCGGCCACCTCCCTCTGCAAGGCCTGGTAGGCCCGCTGGCGGGCCTGCTCTTGGAGGCGGCTCTCCCCCTGCAGCGCCTCGAAGCGGGCCTCCAGTTGGGAGAAGAGGTCCTGCACCTGGCGGACCTGCTCGCCGGCCAGTTGGGCCCGGGCCCCGACCTGCTCCAGGAGGTGGCGCAGTTCGTCCACCTGGCCCTGCAGGTGGGCGATCTGCGCCCGTTCCTGAAGGCGACGCTGTTCGGAAGCGATCTGCTGGCTCAGGTCCACCGTCTCCTCCCGGAAGCAGCCTCAGGGCCGCAGGCTCGCCGGCAGAAAGGGCCACCATTCCTCCGGCGAGCGCTGGGCCCAGCCTTCGAGGAAGTAGTACGGGGAGGCCTTGGGCCGGAACGGCTTACGCAGCAGGCGCATCCCGGCTTCCTCCGGAGGCCGGCCTCCCTTGCGGTGGTTGCAGCGAATGCAGGCGGTGACCAGGTTCTCCCAGGTGTGCTTCCCGCCGCGATGGCGCGGGCAGACGTGATCCAGGGTCAGGTGCGGGGCCCGTTCGCCGCAGTACTGACAGGTGTAGTCGTCGCGGCGAAAGACCTCCCGTCGGGTCAGACGTACCTGGGGCAGCGGCCGGTGGACCATCTTCTGCAACCGAATGACGGAAGGGCACTCGAAGGACTGGGCAACGGTGTGGATCAGGCGATGGTTCTCCACCACGATCTCGGCCTTGCCGCCGAGGACCAGGGTCAGCGCCCGGCGCAGGTTGCAGACGTTCAACGGCTCAAAGTTCTGGTTCAGGACAAGGACGTGTTCCATCGCATGATCCTCGGACCTTCGGTTCACCCGGCCGGCCCTATTGTACCACGAAGTGCGGCTTTCTTCAAATGGCCTGAGGGAGATTTCGGTGGATCACGCCGTCTGCCGGGCGTTGGGTACGGCCCGGTTGTGTCTGGAGGGAACTGCCCCTGCCGATGATCGAAGCGAACTCCGTTGGTTCAACGGGCCGGAAATCCCAGTCCCCGGTCGCGCAGCGAGACATAGCCCTGCCGGCCGATGATGAGGTGGTCGAGCACCTCGATGGAAAGGAGCCGGCCGGCCTCCACAATCTCCCGGGTGATGGCGATATCCTCCGGCGAGGGGGAGGGGTCGCCCGAGGGATGGTTGTGGATGACCAGGACGGCCGCGCAGTTCTCCCGCACCGCCTCGCGGAAAATTTCCCCGACCCGCACCGGGGCGCTGTTCACATTGCCCTGGTAGACGAGCACCTGCCGGATGACCTGGTGTCGTGCGTCCAGCAGGAGGACGCGAATCTGCTCCTGATCCAGATAGGCCATCTCCAAGCGCAGGAGGGCGGCCACCTCCTCGGGCCCGTGCAGCGCCAGGCGCCGGCCGGGGGGCAGGAGGAGGAGCCGCCGGCCCAGTTCCAGCGCCGCCTTGATCTGGGCGGCTTTGGCCGGCCCAAGGCCCCGCCTCCGGGCCAGTTCGCCGAAACCGGCCCGGAGCAGCCCGTCCAGTCCCCCGTAATCGCACAGGAGTTCGCGGGCCAGGTCCAGCGCCGTGCAGCCGGGCATCCCGGTGCGCAACAGGATGGCCAGGAGTTCGGCATCCGAGAGGGCCGCCGGCCCCAGTTCGCCCAGTCGCTCCCGGGGACGCTCGCCGGCCGGCAATTCGCGTAGCGTGCGCCAGGTCGTTCTCCCTTTTTCGTTCATCCCATTCCTCCCCTTCTCGATATCCTCTTCCCTATCATTATACCACAAGCAAACGATTCGGGCAACTTTTCGGTTTCCTTTCCCTCGCTACCTGCTGCGCTGCCGGCAGAGGAGAGGACTCCGGAGACAATCCCCACAGCCAGAGACAGGGCCGGGGCCCAACCCGGCCCTGTCTCTGCACCGGTTTGCTCCCCGATGGCTTCACAATGCGGGGCGCCAAAGCATCACCGTAGTACCAGGGGCAAATAGACTGGGTACGCGCCGCCGGAGGCGCCGCCGTACCAGGCCGGCTCCATCCCCGCAAGGCCCAACGCGCGCAAGGAAGCACCGTCGTCGCGATAGGCGGTGCCGGTGACGAGCCTGGGGTTGAGCAGCGTGTACGGTCCCCCGCTCTGGGTGGCGCGCAGGACATAGTAGCCGCTGATGCCGTTGCGGTCGGTGGCGGCCGTCCAGGTCAGGTCAACCACCGTATCCCCCCGACGGCTGCCGTGAGGTTGGGCGCCGTGGGCGGCGTGGCATCCAACTCGGCGCGGGCCAACCAGATGCCGTCGTCGGCGTTGCGGTCATCCTCCCAGGCCAGGTAAGCGCGGGCGTAATCGCCACGGCCGGCCCGTAGGGGCCGGCCGTGTCAGGGGCGTCTTCGACCTGGATGGTGGTGAAGGTGGCGCCGCCATCGATCGAGGTCGAGAGGTGCAGGTCGCTTATGCCGAGGCCCCAGTCGCCAAAAGTCCACGTCACGACGACGGTGCCGTTGTTATCCACGGCCAGGTCGAATGCGCCCAACTCCCCTCCGCCGTAGATGGACGAGGCGGCCACCGGCGTGCTCCAGGTCTGGCCGCCGTCGCTGGAACGGCGCACATAGACCAGGCCGGCGTCGGTAGCATAGGCGGCGTAGAGTTTGCCGTCGGGGGCCAAGGCCAGACGCGGGGAGCGGGCGTTCACCCCGGCCGGCGAGATGGCGAAATCGGTTCCCCAGGATTGGCCGTGATCGGTGGTGCGGTCGCCGTAGATGATGTAGTAGGAGTCGTCATTGCTCCCCCAGAGGGTCCAGCGGGAGAAACCGGTGCCCCCGTTGGCGCTGGCGGCCATATAGAGGCAGGTTTCGTAAAAATAGCCGCTCACCTGACAGCCATCGTAGCCCGGATACGGGTTGAACCACACGATGTAAATCTCTCCGCTGGGATACACGGCAATTTTCGGGGCATCCAGGCCGATATTGTTATCCAGGCCGTTGCTGACATTGACGTTGGCCCCCCAGGTCGCCATCCAGACCCCGCCGGCCCGCTGCACGCGCCTTTCGGTCATCGCGAGGCCTGGACGACCTCGTTTTGACCGTCCCGGCGCATGTGTTGCCCGGTCGGAGCGTTGATAAGCCCTGGGGAAACTTGCAACCTGACCTCCTTTCATAACTCGTCCTGGCACGAATGGCGGCCTGAACTGCCCGCTTGGACGGCGGGACAAGGCTGTCCCGGAGCAACCTTTTCGCCCGGTGCGGCCGGCCCAGGGCCTCCGTAAAGGCATGGGTGGGATTTAGGAACGGATGTCAGTTGCAACCGCTTGACAGTCCCACACCCTGAAATTATAACTGGACTCTGGCGAAAAGCGAAAATGAGTCACTTGAGCATGGGACGCCTCCTG
>JBMFNL010000006.1:29534-71270 GCA_049970175.1 Chloroflexia bacterium | reverse complement strand
GGCCCCCGTCAATTCCTTTGAGTTTTAGCCTTGCGGCCGTAGTCCCCAGGCGGGGCACTTAACGCGTTAGCTACGGCACCGATGGGGTGAACACCACCGACACCTAGTGCCCATCGTTTACTGCTAGGACTACCAGGGTATCTAATCCTGTTCGCTCCCCTAGCCTTCGCGCCTCAGCGTCAGGAACGGTCCAGGAGGCCGCCTTCGCCACTGGTGTTCCTCCCGATATCTACGCATTTCACCGCTACACCGGGAATTCCACCTCCCTCTACCGCCCTCAAGCCCGGCAGTTTTGGACGACCCCTCCCGGTTGAGCCGGGAGATTTCACGCCCAACTTACCGAACCGCCTACGCGCTCTTTACGCCCAGTAAATCCGGGCAACGCTCGCACCCTACGTATTACCGCGGCTGCTGGCACGTAGTTCGCCGGTGCTTATTCCGGGGGTACCGTCCGGAGTCGTCCCCCCGAAAAGGGCTTTACATCCCGAAGGACTTCATCGCCCACGCGGCGTCGCTGCGTCAGGCTTTCGCCCATTGCGCAAGATTCCTAGCTGCTGCCTCCCGTAGGAGTCTGGGCCGTGTCTCAGTCCCAGTCTGGCTGACCACCCTCTCAGGCCAGCTACCCGTCATCGCCTTGGTGAGCCATTACCCCACCAACAAGCTGATGGGACGCGGGCCCCTCCCGAAGCGACACCCGAAGGTGCCTTTAGTCTGCCCCCATGCGGCGACAGACCACATGCGGTATTAGCCCCTGTTTCCAGGAGTTATTCCCCACTTCGGGGCAGGTTACCCACGCGTTACTCAGCCGTCCGCCACTAGGCACCCCGAAGGGCACCCCGTTCGACTTGCATGCTTTAGGCGCGCCGCCAGCGTTCGCCCTGAGCCAGGATCAAACTCTCCGTGGGAACTACGACAGACCTCATCGGTCTGCAAGGTCACGGGAACCCTGGTTACCAGGTCTTCCTGCCACTCTTCAGTTGTTAAGGTCCTTGCGATGCTGCTACCCTATAGTATAGCACACCTTTCTTATCCTGTCAAGTGGGCTTTTCACGAAACCTCTGAACCAAGCCCACCCCAGGTTTGCAAGCAAGTTACAATATACCACAAACTTCGCGATTTGTCAAATCGCCCGAGAAGAAGGGTGTGTCCCAAACCCGTCGGGGAGATCATGCAGCCCTCCGGATTTGTTCCCAAGCCCAATTCCATTCTCTGTCCCCTCCCATTCCAGCACTCCGCAATGCCAGTATGGCAACCAGCCCTTTTGACTTCCATCCTGCCCGGGTGTGTCCCAAAGGTGTCGAATCGTAGGGGGCGGTCCGGCTGACCCTCACCTCTCACCCCCAAACCATGAGGTTTGGCTCTTTGGGGTAACCAAAGAGTTGTGTAGTGGGGCAAGCGTCTCGTTTCGGGGTCGGTTGTGCGCCTCAGGGCCGCTCGCGGCCCCCAGCACTGCTTCTCACCAATCCCCAGGCTGCTCTTCATTTCTCTGTGGGCTACCTCGCATTCCCAGCGTTGCCAGGCCCAGCCCAACAACTGTTCCGCCGGGAAGGGCAACGGCCAAGTTCCGTCGGACCCGCGCACGGCATTGACCAGGTAGTACACCGGTTGGCGATAGACCCGCCGCGGGTGGCGGCCTCCCACTTTCTTGCCGCGCCCACCGACGGCGATCAGGAACAACGGGCGATCGGGCGCGCCCTCGACCAACAAGGGGCCGACCACGCGGTAGCGCAGTCGTCGCTCCCGGCCGCGAATCCTGATCGTCAGGGGGGTCAGTTGCTTGCGTTTTCGCAGGTACTGCCAAGGAGCGGGCAGACGCTTCCCATATGGGGTCGGGGCTCCTCGGCGCGGTTTCTGCGCGGACGGCAGGGCGTACAACGCCCGGTTGCGGGCACAGCGGATCACCAACACCGTCTGCTCCGGCAGTTCGCGCCAGATGCCTTGGGTATCGAAGCTGCCATCGCCAAGGCCAACCAGCCATTGGTCGATGCGTCCGTGGGCATCCATTTCCTTCCGCACCCAATGCCAGCCGGCCAACCCGGCCTCCCATTCACTGCACGGCTTGGCTGCCGATGGTACCGCCTTCTGGGTGGGAGCCGGATACCAGCGCAACGGCACGGCCCGGCAATAGCTTTCCTCGACCGGGGTCAGCCAGGCTACCTCGACGAAGCGTTGACCCCGGGCCAGACCGGGGTTGAAAGGGGCGGTGTTCCATCCCGGCCACCAACTGACACCGGCCACATATTGCCCGCTGCGGGGAATGCGTACCCCATCCATCGTCGTTACATACGGCGTCGGTTCGGCAACGTGGCGCAGCGTCTCGACCAGCAATTGGCCGGCCAACACCGCTTCAACGAAGCGCGGGCGGCTGAAGAGGCGATACCAGGCACTCCAGCCCTGGTCGATTGCCCCCAACGTGCGCAGGAGCTGGGTCACCGTATGCCGCCCGAGGGCGAACAATTCGCCAAACAGCAGGGCCACCACCCGCCGGAAGACCCGCTCCTGGCGGAAGGCCTGCTGCGCTCGCTGCAGCAGTAGCCACAACTCGGCCAGCAGCGCTAGCATTTTCCCGTCTTTGGTGTATACTTGCTCATGGGACGCCTCCAGTTCTGTGGTTCTTGATAAACTCACTTTACTGGATAGGCGTCCTTTTTGCAAGTCCCTTTCGCAAAAAGCCAAACTTCACGGGGCTAGGGGGAGTGGGGTGAGGGAAAAGGCCGCTTCCCGACAAACTTGGGACACACCCCGAGAAGAACGCGTTTGCGCCCCTTCTTCTCCTATGGTATACTGTCCATACACGGCCGGCAGGCCGGGTTTTCGTCTGGAGTCGGCAATGTGCGGCATCGTCGGATATGTGGGCCGGCAAAAGGCCCTGCCGATCCTTCTCCATAGCCTGAATCTGCTGACCTACCGCGGCTATGATTCCGCCGGCGTGGCCGTAACCTGCGACAACGCCTTCTACATCCGCAAGACGGCCGGCAAGGTGAGCGACCTGGAGCGCCTTATCGGGGGCGACGATATCGAGGGGACCATCGGCATCGGTCACACCCGCTGGGCCACCCACGGCGAGCCTTCCGATGTGAACGCCCACCCCCATACCGACTGCAAGCAGCAGATCTCCCTGGTGCACAACGGCATCATCGAGAACTATTACGCCCTGCGGGAGGAACTCCTGTCCCGCGGCCACCGCTTCACTTCCCAGACCGATACCGAGGTCCTGGCCCACCTGATCGAGGAGTACTATCAGGGCGACCTGGTGGCGGCCGTCCGTCAGGCCATGCAGCGCGTGCGGGGCGCACTGGCCATCGCCGTCATCAGCCGCGACGATGAGGACAAGATCGTCGCCGCCAAACTCGATACGCCGCCGCTCATCATCGGGCTGGGACGGGGGGAAAACTTCCTGGCCTCGGACATCCCGGCCCTGCTCCACCACACCAACAAGGTTTACATCCTGGAGGACGGCGAGATCGCCGAGATCGGGCGCGAAAGCGTACACATCTCCTCCTTCCGCGAGCGGCCGGCCCGTCGAACCTACGAGCGGCAGGTCACCGTCATCGAGTGGACGGCCGAGATGGCCGAGCGGGGCGGCTACCCCCACTATATGCTCAAGGAAATCTACGAGCAGCCGGCCACCATCCGGGATACGCTCCGCGGCCGGCTGGATGTGGAGGGCCGCCGGGTCCTCCTGGAGAACTTTCTTTCCCCGCAGCAGGTCCGGCAGGCCCGTCGGCTCACCTTTGTGGCCTGCGGCACGGCCTTTCACGCCGCCCTGGTGGGCAAATACCTCTTCGAGGAACTGTTGCGCCTCCCGGTCGAGGTGGACATCGGCTCCGAGTACCGCTACCGCCATCCCATTGTGGAGCCGGGGGAAATCCTGGTGGCCATCAGCCAGTCCGGGGAGACGGCCGATACCATCGCCAGCGCCCGCCAGGCCCAGGCCGAGGGAGCCACCGTCGTGGCCATCACCAACGTCGTCGGCAGCACCATCTCCCGCCTGGCCGAGGCCACCCTCTACACCCGGGCCGGCCCGGAGATCGCCGTGGCCTCGACCAAGGCCTTTGTGGGACAACTGGTGGCCCTCTACCTCCTCCTCTTCTACTTTGCCCAATTTCGCCTGCCCCACCTTCCGCCGGCCCTGGAAAGCATCCTGGACGAACTTCCCCGTCTGGCCGAAAAGGCCGAGCAGGTCCTTCGGGACACGGCCTCGCTCCAGGAACTGGCCCGGCAGATCAGCGCTTCCAAAGCCTGCTTCTTCATCGGCCGGCATCTGGACGAGCCGATCGCCCGCGAGGGTTCGCTCAAACTGAAGGAGATTTCCTATATCCACTCCCAGGGCTATGCCGCCGGGGAACTCAAACACGGCACCCTAGCCCTCATGGAGGAGACGACGCCGGTCATCGCCCTGGCCACCCAGAGCAACCTGTACGAAAAGATGGTGAGCAACATCCAGGAGGTGCTGGCCCGGCGTGCCCCGGTGATTCCGCTGGTCCAGGCCGGCAACCCGGACCGGGAGGCGTTGCGCGGCCGGCGCATCGAGATTCCCCGCACCAGCGACTACCTGGCGCCGGTGCTGGCCGTCATCCCCCTGCAACTCCTGGCCTATTACTGTGGCGTCGAGCGGGGCTGCGAGATCGACCAGCCGCGCAACCTGGCCAAGAGCGTAACGGTGGAGTAGAGCATGGACTTCTGGAAGTGGTTCGTTCCGGGGATGAAGATCAAGCGCTGGCTGCTCTGCCTCTTCCTGGGCATCCTGCTCTTGGCGCTGGGGGCGGCCTATATCCTGGTGCAACTCTACCGCACCGAGGAGTTCCCGGCCTGGACCTATTACGTGACCCTGCAGTTCATCCCGCGCGTGGTCCGCGGCCTCCTTTTCCTGGCCGTAGGGACGGGACTGATTCTCCTGGCCCTGAACCGGCTGAGCCGCACCCTCCTTGCGGCCCTGGCCCCCGAGCAGAAGCGTAGCCTGGCCGAGGTGGTCTACCGCCATGCCCGCAGCGAACGGGGCAAGCGGGTGGTGGTGATCGGGGGAAGCACGGGGACGGTGCTCCTCCTGCGTGCCCTGCGCCGCCAGGGACGCGACCTGCACGTGCGCGTCATCACCACCGGCCTGGAAAGCAGCCGCATCTTTTCCCGTATGGAGGAAGAACTGCGCCTCTCCGGCGGGCGGGTCCTTTTCCCCACCCGGGAAGATGTATCCCTCTACGCCGAACTGGAGGACGGCACCTTCCTGGTGGGCATGGATGCCGTCGGCGCCGAGAAGAAAAGCGCCCCCATCCGGCGGGTTTTCCTGGGACGCAAGATCAAGGAGGCCGGCATCCTGGGCGACGGCTTCCAGGAACTGGCCCGGCAATCGCAGGCCGGCCTGGAGCCTTCTCCCGAGGCCATCGAGGCCGTGGAGCGGGCCGAACTGGTCATCCTGGGCCCGGCCAGCCTCTACACCGGCCTCCTCCCCTGCCTGACCCCACCACTAGTGGAGGCCCTTCGCCGCAGCCGGGCGGCCAAACTCTTCCTCTGTAACATCATGACCGAGCCCGGCCAGACCGAGGGCTACTCCCTCTCCGACCACCTGCGCGCCCTGCACCGGCACGCCGGCCTCACCCCCGACTTTGTCCTGGTCAACTCCGGCCCCATCTCCGAGCGCGTCCTTTCCCGTTACCGCCAACTGAACGCCGAGCCGATCGCATACGACCCGGCGGTGGACCGGCCCTCTTCCAGCCTCTCCATCGAAGGAAACGCCGAGACCCTCCTGGTCGAGGGGGCCATCCTCCTGCAGCGCGACCTGGTGGCCGAGATACGCGACGACATCCCGGTGGTCGTGGACGGCCGGGTGGAGAAGCGCAGCATGGTGGTCATCCGCCACGATGACGAGAAACTGGCCCGGGCCATCGCCGAACTGATGGAGCGGCAACTGGCCTGGGGGTATTCGGCCTAAAGCGGCCAGGCCTTTCTGCCGTGGAGAATGCGGCATCCGGAGAGGAAGGAGGAGCGAGATCCTGCGCGTTGGGGTGGATTATTCCGCAGCCGTCTGGCAAGGGGCCGGCATCGGCCGCTACACGCGGGCGCTCGTGGGCGAACTTTTGCGCCTGGACCGGGAGAACCGCTACATCCTGCTCTACCCGGCCGGTTTCCCCGGCCGGCCGGCCCCCTTCCTGGCCCACCTGCGTCGCCTGGACCATCCCCACCTGCAACTCCGTCCCCTGCCCCTCTCCGACCGCTACCTGGCCATCCTCTGGCAGCGGCTGCGCCTGCCCCTGCCGGTCGAACTCTTCTGCGGCCGGCTGGACCTCTTCTACTCCCCCGATTTCGTCCTGCCGCCACAACTGGGGGGCCGGCGACTTCTGACCGTCCACGACCTGGCCTTCCTGGTGCATCCGGAGTGCGCCGTTCCCTCCCTGGGGTGGTATCTCCGCCGGGCCGTCCCCCGTTCCATTGCCCGCGCCGACCTCCTCCTGGCCGATTCCGAGCATACCCGCCAGGACCTCATCCGGCTCCTGGGCGTGGCTCCGGAACGGGTGGAGGTGCTCTATCCCGGCGTGGAGCCGGCCTTTCGCCCGCTGGAGCGGGCCGCTCTGGAGGAAGCGCGCGCCCGTTACGGCCTCCCGGAGCGTTTCCTTCTCACGGTAGGGACCATCGAGCCGCGCAAAAACTTGCCCCGTCTCCTGGAGGCCCTCTCCGGCCTGCCGGAAGCGTTGCGCCTGCCGCTGATCGTCGTCGGCCGGCCGGGCTGGCTCTACCAGGCGACCTTTGCCGCCGTGGAGCGCTACGGGCTGCAGGGGGAGGTCCGTTTCCTCGGCTTTGTCCCGCAGGAGGACCTGCCGGCCCTCTATAACCTGGCCCTGGCCCTCCTATACCCTTCCCGCTACGAGGGCTTCGGCCTGCCGCCGCTGGAGGCCATGGCCTGCGGCACGCCCGTCCTGACCAGCCGCGTCTCCTCCCTGCCCGAGGTCGTGGGAGAGGCCGCCGTCCTGGTAGATCCGGCCGATGTCTCCTCCATTCGCGAGGGCCTGCGCCGCCTGCTGGAGGATGCGGACCTGCGCGCCCACCTGCGGGAACAGGGTCTGGCCCGCGCCCGCGAATTTACCTGGGAAAAGTCCGCCGGCCGGCTGCGGGAGATTATAGCAAGCAATACGTAACACGCGACACGCATTACCTCCCCAGACCCCTCAACCACCGCCGCGTCTGGCGGGGAGAACGCAGACGGATGACGGTCAGGTGGGCGTATTCCGGTTGCTGGAAGAGCGCCGGGTATTCCCGCTTCCTGCGCCCATAGGTCCGCAGGGCCCACAGGAAGAGCGAATCCCGGCTGAGGAACCCCCCTCGAAAGGTCTCACGGTTCCCGGCCCAGAGCACCTCCCGCGTGAAGATACGCCGGATGGTGCGTCGGAGGAGCCGGCCGAGGATGACCGGCAGGGCGTAATCCAGCCAGATGACCGTGTCGGCGCGGCTCCAGACCAGGTCGCGGACCCGGCTGTAGTTGCCGTCCACCACCCAGGTCTCGCCGGCCAGGGCCTGGGCGACCCGGGCGCGAAACGTATCCAGCGATGCCGCCACCCAGCCCGGCTCCCAGTTCAGGGCGTCCAGTTCGATGTGCGGAAGGCCCAGGTGGCGGGCCAGACGTCGGGCCAGGGCGGTCTTTCCCACGCCGGTGGTGCCGACGACCACGATGCGCCGGCCGGGGGACGGCCACGGGTTCCTTGGGGCCGTGGTCATTCGACCGCCTCCCGGCAGGTCTGGAGGTCAATTTTCGTAGCCATCGGCCTCGTCTCCTGCGCTCGCCCAACACCGCTATGGCCGGATACCGCCTGCTCTGGGCATTTTACTACGGCTTTTTCCAGCAGGCAACGCGACCAGGCTGACATCCGCTCATCAATCCCACCTAGGCCCTTACGGCGGCCCCCGACCGGCCGCGACGGGCCCAAAATCGCCTCCGCGGCGGCCGCCCCCCGCCATCTCAACAGCGTTTCGGACCGCCATTCGTGCCAGAACGAGTTATGAGTGGATGTCAGGACCAGGAAGGCGTCTCAGGCTGGGGACACCCCGCGGCCGGCGGCGAGCGGGGCGGGTGGGCTCGACGATGATGGGCAGCGGCCAGACCCTCACTTGGCCGATCATTTGCGTTTTGCCCGGAAATCCCGTATAATGATTTTAGTCGGGCACTTGCCTTTCTGAAAGTGCCCGGGGAAATCTCTCCGAGGAGTAGGGCATGGAAGAAGAAACCGCCTGTGCCGAGGACGCGCAACCGAGTCCGGGCCTGGACAACCCGGCAGCAACGGCTTCCAGCGAGGAAAGGGTCCCCGCCGGCGCTTTTGCCGCCGAATCCGGCAGCGAGGCCGCCTGGCTGCAGATGCTGGAAAACCCCAACTATACCTACGCCGCCATGAACTATGGGGACGTCATCGAAGGCATCGTGATGGAGATCGGCCGGGATGAAATCCTGGTGGACATCGGGGCCAAATCCGAGGGCGTGGTCCCGAGCCGCGAGTTTCGCAAGGCGGCCCAGGCCGGGGAATTGGACGACCTGAAGGTCGGTTCTCCGATCCTGGTCTTTGTCCTGCGCGCCGAGGATGAAGAGGGCCGGGCCGTCCTTTCCATTGACCGGGCCCGCCATGAGAAAGTCTGGCGCTGGCTGGAAGAGGTGCACAGCGAGGGCCGGCTGATCGAGGCCCCGGTGGACGGCTACAACAAGGGAGGGCTGCTGGTCAACCTGCGGGGCATCCGAGGATTTGTCCCGATTTCCCAGATCGCGGGTATCGCTCCGGGCCAGCGGGGCCATTGCCAGGAGGTGCTGGCCCAGATGGTGGGGCAGACCCTGCCTTTGAAGGTGATCGAGATCAACCGCCGGCGCAACCGCCTCGTCCTCTCCCAGCGTCAGGCCCTGCAGGGCTATCGGGAAAGCCGCAAGGAGGAACTGCTGGAGAGGCTGGAGGTCGGTAAGGTCTACCGCGGCGTGGTCAGCAGCATCTGTAGTTTCGGCGTCTTTGTGGACCTGGGCGGCGCCGACGGCCTGGTCCACCTCTCCGAACTCTCCTGGAAACGGGTGGACGACCCCGGCGAAGTCGTCCAGGTCGGTCAGGAGGTGGATGTCTACGTCCTGGGGGTGGACCGGGAGCGGAAGCGTATTGCCCTGAGCATCCGGCGCACCCAGCCGGAGCCCTGGAGCCGGGTTGCCGAACGGTATCAACTGGGTCAACTGGTCCAGGGTCGGGTGACCCAGGTGGTCTCTTTCGGAGCCTTTGTTCGGCTTGAGGATGGGATCGAGGGTCTGGTGCACCTTTCGGAACTTGCCGACACGCCGGTATCCCATCCTGGCGAGGTGGTCCGGGAAGGGGAGGTGGTGACGCTGCGGGTGATTCGGATCGACCCGGCCCACCGTCGCATCGGCCTGAGCCTGCGCCGGGCCCAACACGATATGGGGGACCCGATCGAAGCCGCGGGTCCGGGGCCGGCCGGCTAAAAGACCCCGACACCGGCGGGGCGCCGGGTCGCCAAGGAGGACCGGCATGGGCAGTCCATTGGACCGATTTACCGAACGTGCCAGACGGGTGTTGAGCCTGGCCCAGGAAGAGGCCAACGCCCTCAACCATCGCTATATCGGCACCGAGCATATCCTGCTGGGATTGATCCGGGAGGGGGAAGGCACGGCCGCCCGCGTCCTGGCCGAGATGGGGGTGAATGCGGAGAAGGTGCGGGAGGCGATCGAACTTCTGGTGGGCCGCCCGGAACGGGCTTCCTCCGGCGAGCGCGAGTTGACCGCCCAGGCCAAAAAGGCGCTGGAGTATGCCGTGGAGGAAGCCCGCCGCCTCAGCCACAGTTACATCGGCACGGAGCACCTCCTCCTGGGCATCCTGCGAGGGCAGGACAATGTGGCGACCAGTATCCTGGATAACGTCGGGGCCAACCCCAACAAGGTGAGGGAACGCCTGCTGCAGGTCCTGCAGGAGGTCCCCGCCGCCGTGACCGCACCGGCGGCCAAACAGAGCAAGACACCCTATATCGATGCCCTGGGGCTGGACCTGACCGAGGCGGCCCGGGCCGGCCGGCTGGATCCGGTCATCGGCCGCGAGACCGAGATCGAGCGGGTCATCCAGATCCTCTCCCGCCGCACCAAGAACAACCCGGCGCTGGTGGGCGACCCCGGCGTGGGCAAGACGGCCATCGTGGAGGGCCTGGCCCAGCGCATCGTCCGCGGCGAGGTGCCCGAACCCCTCCTGAACAAGCGTCTCCTGGCCCTGGATATGGGCGCCGTGGTCGCCGGGACCAAGTACCGGGGCCAGTTCGAGGAACGGCTGAAGCGGGTGGTGGACGAGATCCGCGAAACCGGGAGCATCCTCTTCATTGACGAGTTCCATACCATCATCGGGGCCGGCGGGGCCGAGGGCAGCCTGGACGCGGCCAACATCCTCAAGCCGGCCCTCTCCCGCGGCCAAATCCAGTGCATCGGGGCCACCACCCTGGACGACTACCGGAAATATATCGAGCGCGATGCCGCCCTGGAGCGGCGCTTCCAGCCTGTTTATGTGAACGAACCGTCGGTGGAGGAGACGATCCACATCCTCCGCGGCATCGCCCCTCGCTACGAGGACTTTCACCAGGTCAAGATCAGCGACGAGGCCCTGATCGCCGCCGCCCGGCTCTCCGCCCGCTACATCAGCGACCGCCACCTGCCGGACAAGGCCATCGACCTGATGGACGAGGCGGCCGCTCGGGTGCGGATGTATCGGATCGGCGCCGCCTCCCCGCTGCGCCAGGCCCTTCAGGAACTGGAGACGCTGCGCCGGCGCAAGGATGCCGCCGTGGAGCGACAGGACTTTGAGCAGGCCATCGCCCTGCGGGAGGAGGAAAACCGCCTGCTGGCCCATATCGAGGAACTGCGCCGAGGTCAATCGGCGGAAGCCCGGCCGGTGGTCTCCGCCGACGACATCGCCGAGGTGGCCTCGATGTGGACGGGCATCCCGATGACCCGCCTGGCCCAGGAGGAGTCGGCCCGCCTGGTGCGCATGGAGGAGGAGTTGCACAAGCGCATCGTCGGCCAGGATGAGGCCATCCAGATCGTCTCCCGGGCCATCCGGCGGGCCCGGGCCGGCCTTAAGGACCCCCGCCGGCCGATCGGCTCCTTCATCTTCCTCGGCCCCACCGGCGTGGGCAAGAGCGAACTGGCCCGGGCCCTGGCCGAGTTCCTCTTCGGCACCGAGGACGCCCTGATCAAACTGGATATGTCCGAGTTTATGGAGCGACACACCGCCGCCCGGCTGGTCGGCGCTCCCCCGGGCTACATCGGCTACGGCGAGGGAGGCCAACTCACCGACGCCGTGCGCAACCGCCCCTACAGCGTCGTCCTCCTGGACGAGATCGAAAAGGCCCACCCCGACGTCTTCAACCTCCTCCTGCAACTGATGGAGGACGGCTGCCTGACCGATGCCAAGGGGCGCAAGGTGGACTTTCGCAACGTCGTCCTGGTGATGACCTCCAACGTGGCCGCCGAGAAAATTATCCGCGGCTCCACCTGGGGCTTTTCCTCGCGCAGCGACCAGAGGGCGGTGGAACTGCGCGAGTACGAGGCGATGAAGGAAAAGGTGCTGGCCGAACTCAAGGACCTCTTCCGCCCCGAATTCCTCAACCGGGTGGACGCCATCGTGGTCTTCCACGCCCTCAACCCCGACCACATCCGCCAGATCGCCCGGCTGCAACTGCGCCGGGTGGAGGAGCAGTTGCGCGAGGCCGGCTTCACCCTGGAAGTCACCGACGCGGCGGTGAACCTGCTGGCCCAGCGCGGCTACGACAGCGCCTTCGGCGCCCGGCCGCTCAAACGGGTCATCACCAACCTCCTGGAGGACCCCCTGGCCGAGGCCATCCTGCACGGCCGCTTCCACGCCGGCGATACCATCGTCGTGGACGCCGTGGACGAGCAGATCGTCTTCCGCGCCGCCGGCGAACCGGCCCTGGTCCCGCCGGAAGACACGGGGGTGGCGCTCCAGGAAGTGGAAACGAACTAGGACCTCAGCCCCTCCACCCAAGGGTTTCGATGTTGCTCTCCTACCTCCATCGCTACGCCGCCCGCAAGGCCGATTTCCCGAACCATCCCCGGGATAGCCCCAGGCGGGCCCGCCGGCTGCTCGACCGCCTCGGGGCTCCCGAACGCTCCCTGCCCATCGTCCACGTGATCGGCACCAAGGGCAAAGGCTCCACCTGCGCTATGGTGGAGTCTATCCTGCGCGCCGCCGGCCGGCGCACCGGCCTCTATACCTCCCCCCACCTCCATAGCCCCCGCGAGCGCATCCGCCTCCTGGGCCTCCCCATCTCCCGCCCGGCCTTCGCCGGCGGCCTGCGCCGCCTGCTTCCGCTCCTGGAGGAGAGCCTCTCCTGGGATGACCTGGGGCCGGCCACCCTCTTCGAGGGCCTCACCGCCCTGGCCCTGGAGTGCTTTTCCCGCCACGGGGTGGAGGTGGCCGTCGTCGAGGCCGGCATGGGCGGAGGCAGCGATGCCACCGCCGCCCTCACCCCTATCCTGACCCTGCTGACCCCCGTTTCCCTGGACCACCAGGCCTATCTGGGCGAGACGCTCGCCGCCATCGCCGCCGAAAAGGTCGGGGCCGTCCCCCGAGGCGGCCTAGTCCTGAGCGCCCCTCAGCCGGACGAAGCCTGGGACGTCGTGCTCCGCCGCTGCCGGGAGGTGGGGGCCGTCCTGCGCCCCGTCGGCCCGGCGCATCCGGCTGAACTGGCACTGGCCGGCCGGCACCAGGAAATCAACGCCGGGCTGGCCCTGGCCGCCGTGGAGGCGCTCCGCGAGCAGGGCTGGGCGATTCCCAAGGAGGCGGTGGAACGGGGGCTGCGGGAGGTCCGCTGGCCGGGACGGCTGGAGGTGGTGGCCGGCCGGCCGCTCACCCTCGTGGATGCGGCCCATAACCCGGCCGCCGCCCAGGCCCTGGCCGAAGCCCTGGTCCTCCTCTTTCCCCGGCGGCCGCGCCTCTTCCTCCTGGGCTGCTCCGCCGATAAGGACCTGGCCGGCATCGTCGCCGCCCTGGCCCCGCCGGCCGATGGGGCCGTCGCCACGCGCGCCCACCACTACCGCGCCGCCGACCCCCAGGCCCTGGCCGCCCTGTGGCATCGGCACGGCGTCCCGACCGAGGTCCTCCCGGACGTTCGGGAGGCCCTGGAGCGGGCCCGGAGGTGGGCCGGACCGGACGGCCTGGTCTGTGCCTGCGGCTCCTTCTTCGTCGTGGCCGAGGTGCGAGAGGCGCTGGGCCTGGCCGTCCGCGAGGAATGGCCGGAGCCGGCTTATGCTCTGCGTCCGGCCGTCGAGCCGCTGGTGGTATCGTGAGGATGCCTGCGGCGGCTGTGGGGCGGCCGGCCCGGGCCGAGCAGGGGGAACCGATGCCTCGAGATACGCCGCGTATCGCCATCGTGGGCGTCTGCGGTTCGGGGAAAACGGTGCTGGCCGAGGCCCTGCGGGCACGGGGCTATAACGCTCGCACCATCGCCCAGGAACACTCCCTCGTGGCCGGCATGTGGCGGGCCCACGGCCCGCCGAACATCCTGATCTACCTGGACGCCCGACCGGAGACGATCAACGCCCGCCTGGGGCGCAGCGACTGGAACGAGGAGATGGTGGCCGAGCAGCATCGCCGGCTGGCCGAGACCCGCGCCTGGTGCGACCTCTACCTGCCGACCGACGGCCTGACCCGGGAACAAGTCCTGGAAACCGTGCTGGCCTTTTTACGCGAAGGGTGGGGAATCTGACCCCGGGAGGGAAATTGACAAACGCGGCTTTTGGAGATATGATGGGCCGGCCGGAGGTTCGGTGAGGAGGCGTATGGAGGCCAAATCGGAACGGCTGGGGCCGGCCGGGGGATGGGCCGGCCGGCTGCAAGCCCACCTCAGGAAACGCTGGCAGGTCTACCTCGGCCTGGCCATCAGCGCCTTTTTCCTCTACCGCATCCTGGCCGATATGTGGAGCCAGTTGGACCGGGTCTGGGAGCAGTTGCAGGGGGCGCAGTACCTCTGGGTCATCCCCGGCGTGGCCGTCTACTTCTTCGGCGTGTGGGCCCGCACCTGGCGCTGGCACTATATGCTTCGGCCCCTCGGTCGGGTGCCGCTGAAACGGCTTTTCCCCATCGTCTGTATCGGCTACATGGGCAACAACCTCTACCCCTTCCGGGCCGGGGAACTCCTGCGGGCCTATGTCCTGCGGCGTGAGGAAGGCGTGAGCATCAGCGCTTCCCTGGCCACCATCCTGGCCGAGCGCATCTTCGACGGCATCGTGATGCTGCTCTTTGTCTTCATCGGCCTGCCCCTGAGCCCGGCCATCACCCCGGAGTGGCGGCGCTGGGTCGTCATCTTCACCGTCGCCTTCTTCGGGACCCTGGTCCTCTTTTTCCTCATCGCCGTATCGCCGCGCCGGACGCAGGCCCTCTACACCTGGCTCTTCGAGCGTCTCCTGCCCCGGCGCTTTCGCCGGCCGGTCCAGGGCATCGCCGATCGCTTCGTCGAGGGCTTGCGTTGCCTGCGCAGCCCGCGGGATATGGGCATGATCTTTACCACCTCGGTGGTCGTCTGGCTGGCCGAGACGGTCAAGTACTGGTTCGTGATGCACGCCTTTCCCTTTGCCGTGCCTTTCTACATCCTGATGCTCATGAACGGCGTGGTCAACCTCTTCACCACCCTGCCGGCCGGCCCCGGCTACGTCGGCACCTTCGATTGGCCCGGCATCCAGGTGCTGGCAAGTTCCGGCGTCGAGGGCCCGCTGGCCACCGCCTACACCTTCGCCCTCCACGTCGCCCTCTGGTTCCCTATCACCGCCCTGGGGGCCTACTACATGGCCCGCAAGGGCCTCTCTTGGGGACGGGTGGAGAAGGCATACGCCCTGGAACGGGCCGGCGCGGCCGATGCCCCCGGCCCTCCCGAAGGAGAAAGCCCGCGATGAAGGTGGCCGTCATCGGCGGGGGCTTTGCCGGCCTGACCGCCGCCTACGAACTGCTCAAGGCCGGCCAGGAGGTGGACCTCTACGAGGCCTCCGCCCAACTGGGAGGCCAGGCCCGCACCTTCCCCGTCGGGGAAACCCGGCTGGAGGCCTTTTACCATCACCTCTTCCTGAGCGACCGCGACATCCTCTCCCTGGCCGAGGAACTGGGTCTCCGGGAGCGCATTTCCTGGATTCCTTCCCGCGTGGGCTTTCTCTACCGGGGGCGTATCTATCCCTTCACCACGCCGCTGGACCTCCTGCGCTTTCGGCCGCTCCACCCCCTCAACCGATTGCGCTTGGGGCTGGTCATCCTTTTCCTCCAGAACTACCGCAACTGGCGGCGCTTTGAGGATTTTACGGCCGACGAATGGATTCCCCGCTGGGCCGGCCGGCAGGCCTACGAGGTGCTCTGGCGCTCGCTCCTCCTGGGCAAGTTCGGCCCGGCCTACAACCAGGTTTCCATGACCTGGTTCTGGGGCAAGGTCCACCTGCGCGGCGGCTCCCGCAAAGGTTGGGGGGCGGAACGCCTGGGCTACCCCCAGGGCAGTTTCCAGGTGCTTATCGACGCCCTGGCCCGCGAGATCGAGGCCCGGGGGGGCAGGATTCACCTGGAAACGCCGGTGAAACTCCTGATGGTGGAGGGCTGGCGGGTCTGGGGAGTTTTCCTGGGCGGAGAACGGCGCGTCGGCCCCTACGATGTGGTCATCGCCACCGTCCCCAGCACCACCTTCCGCTCCATCGCTCCCTTTCTATCCCGCGAATACGGAAACCTCCTGCGGCAGCAGCGCTACCAGGCCGCCCTCTGCCTGGTGCTGGAGATGTCGCGTCCGCTCAGTTCGATCTACTGGCTGAACATCAGCGACCGGGAAAGCCCCTTTGTCGGAGCCATCGAACACACCAACTACATCCCTCCCGAGGTCTACGGCGGCCGGCACCTCCTTTACCTGACCAACTATCTGCCTCCGAACCACCCCTATTTCTCCCTGTCCACTGAGGAACTCCTGCAAACCTACCTGCCCGGCCTCCGGCGCATCAACCCGGAATTCACCCTCGACTGGGTGGAAGCGTGCCGGCGCTTTGAGGAAAAGGCGGCCCAGCCGATCATCACGCCGGGCTACTCTCGGCGTATCCCGCCGCACCGCACCTCGGTGCCCAACCTGTTTCTGGCCAATACCACCCAGATTTTCCCCGAAGATCGGGGCACCAACTACAGCGTGCGGTTGGGGCGCAAGGTGGCGCGCTTGGTGCTGGGGGAGGGGAGGTAGGGAGGACGGGCCTCTCCCCGCGACTTTTGCAGGAAACGGGCCAGTTCCTCGAGCACCGGCGTGCTTTCCTGGGGACGCTCGCGGCCGTATACCTCCACCGCCCGGCTCCAGGAAATCTGCAGGTGGCGGCGGGCCCGGGTGATGCCCACGTAGAGGAGGCGCAGCCGTTCGGCGATCGTCTCCAAATTGGCCTGCCGGGTGGCCTGGAGGGTGTCCTGGGGAACCTCGGCATCGCCCATCAGGGCCCGTAGTTGGGCCTGTACGGTGGCGGTGGGGTTGCCGCCCAGTTCCGGGTAACTCCCCAGGAAGGCCTGGTCCAGGTCGTGCGGCACCCAGAAGCGGTCGATGCCGGCCAGGCAGACGAAATCCCATTCCAGCCCCTTGGCCCGGTGCTGGGTGGCGACGGTGATGCGGCCGGGCCGGGGGGTAAAGCCCAGGTCGTCCTCGCTCAGGCCGACGAAGCGGCGCTGCCCCCGGGCGATGCGCTCCAGTTCGGCGGCCAGGTCGGGCAGGCGCAGGGAAGGGTCGGCCTCGGCCTGGTGGCGCAGGTAAGCGGCGATCTGCTGGGCCGTCGCCAGGTCGGCCGGCCGGGAGAAGACCTCCGCCGCCAGGAGCAGGACGAACTGCTCGATCGGCAGCGGAGCCGCCAGAAGCGCCCGTCGGAGGAGTTCCAGGAAGGGGGCGAGGGTGTCCAGGTCCCGGGGCGAAGCCCGGCCGGCCGGAAGGGCCTGCAGCGACTCCTCCCCGACGGCCGGGAAGAGGAGCGCCTCCGGGCGGCGGCAACTCCGCAGGAGGCGGGCCAGGTGCGGACGGTCCTCCTCTCCCGGCAGGGTCAGCCATCCCTGCTCCGCCAGCGCCTCGAAGGCGCGGGCCAGGTTTTCCTGCCGATGGGGGGCGGCGGCGAAGGAGAGGAGCGCGGCCAGGACGCCGGCCACCCCCCGGGCCTGGGAGGAACTTTCCAGGAGTTCGTCATAGGGCAGGCCGCGTGCCGCCAGGACCTCGGCCATGCGGTAGCCGACCTCGTTGGTCGGCACGAGCACGGCCAGGGTGCGCTCCGGGTAGCGCCGGCGGTACCGCTCCAACAGGCGGGCCAGCCGGGGCAGTTCCTCCCCCTCCCGCCGGGCATAGCCGCGCACGTGGACGGCCACGTTGTTCTCCTCATCCGGCGGATTGGGCTGGGGGTCGTCCGGCGGGGCCGGCTCCATCGCCTGCCGGCGGAAGGCCCGTTCGCGCACTTCCGGCAAAGGGTGATGCTCGCAGACCCACTCCATCAGGTGGTTGGCCAGGGCCATGATGCGGGGGGCACAGCGCCCGGTCTGGGTCATGGTGATCGTGCGCACCCCGGGGCGCTCCATGAAGGCGCGAAAGTAGCGCGGATGGGCGGCGGTGAAGGTGCTGGTGATGGCCTGGTTGGGGTCGCCCACCCGCACCCAGTTGCCCTGCGGTCCGGCCAGGAGGGAGAGCAACGCTTCCTGGAGCGGCACGCTATCCTGGGCCTCGTCCTCCAGGATAAAGGGCCAGCGCCGGCGCAGCCGGGCCAGGAAGTCGGGATAGTGCTCCAGGAGGTCTACGGCCCGCCAGACCAGGTCGTCAAAGTCCAGCCCTCCGCTGCTCTCGACGTAGGACTGGTAGAGGGCATAGATCTCGGTCGCCATGCGCAGGAAGGCGAGGGGGGACGGGCCGGCCTCTTCCGGCGGCCGGGGAGGCAGGCGGGCCAGGATGGCCTGGGGACGCCAGCGGCGGTTCTTGGCCACCTCGATGACGGCGGCGGCCATTTCGCGGAGACGTTCCCGCCAGAACTGCCGGGCTTCGGCGCTCTCCGGCTCCAGGAGGATTTCCCAGACCTGCGGGTGTTCCTCCAGCCACCGCTCCAGGGCGCGTTCCAGAAAGGCCTGGCTGGTGCGCTCGTCCAGGACGGGAAAATCGGGGACCACGCCGGCCAGGCCGGGCTGCTCCAGGACGATCTCCCGGGAGAGGCTGTGCAGGGTGCGAACTTCGTAGCGGCCCCGACGCACCCCTTCCTCCTCCAGCCGGCGGGCGATGGCATGGGACAGGTTGTCCACCGCCGAGTTCATATAGGTGACCACCAGGATGGCGCTTTCCTCGGGGAGACCCCGGGCCAGGAGGCGGGCGGCCAGAGCGGCCAGTGTCACGGTCTTGCCGCTCCCGGGGACGGCCGAGACGGCCAGGAAGCCGCCCTCATAGGCTAGCACTTCTGCCTGGGCCGGACGAGGACAAAACACCTATTTCCCTTCCTTCAAGGACAGGTAAAAGGTCATGCTCTCCAGGGCCACCAGGGGCTCCATCTGGCGGACCCATACCCCTTCGGGCACGCGCAGCGTCACCGGAGCATAGTTGAGGATGGCCCGCACCCCGGCCTGAACGAGCAGGTCGGCGACCTCCTGGGCCTTGTCCGGCGGGACGGCCAGGATGGCGATGCGGATGCCCAGTTCCGGGATGAGCCGGGCGATCTCTTCATCGGGATGGATGGTCAACCCGCCGATGGTGGTGCCGATCTTGCGGGGATCGTTATCGAAGAGGGCCGCGACCTGGAAGCCCTCCTGGGCGAACGTTTGATAGTGGAGCAGGGCCCGTCCCAGGTTGCCCAGGCCGACGATGGCCATCGGCCAGGTCTGCTCCAGGCCCAGAATGCGCTGCAGGTGTTTCAGGAGGGTGTCCACGCGGTAGCCGATGCCCTGCTTGCCAAAGCCGCCGAAGAGGGAAAGGTCCTTGCGAATCTGGGCCGCGGTCACATTGAGCATTTCCCCCAGCGCTCGGGAGGAAATGGTCTTCTGGCCACGCTCCCGACAGGCGCGCAGGGCATGGTAATACTGGGTGAGACGACGGACGACGACGTCTGGAACGGGGCGCTGGACCATCTTGTTCTCCTCCTCTATGTTCTAACCTCTGCACTCAGAAGTCGGCCGATCTGGACCACGGCCCAGGCGGCCAGGCCCTCTCCCCGCCCCAGCGCCCCCAGCCCCTCGTTCGTGGTCACCTGGATGGCGACCTCCTGCGGGGAAAGGCCGAGCCGTTCGGCCAGGCGGGAGCGCATCATCGGGACAAAGGGGCCCAGGCGCGGCCGCTCGGCCACCAGGACAGCGCTGACCTGCCGGGGGGCCCAACCGGCCTCGGACAGCCTCGCCACGACGCGCTCCAGGAGGCTCAGGCTGGAGGCGTCCTTCCAGGCCGGGTCCTCTGGAGGGAAGTGGGTGCCGATGTCGCCCAGGCCGGCGGCCCCCAGGAGGGCGTCCATTACGGCATGGGTGAGGACATCGGCATCGGAGTGGCCGACCAGTCCCCGGGAGAAAGGCACCTCCACGCCGCCCAGGACCAGGCGGCGGCCGGCCCGCAGCCGGTGGATGTCATAGCCCAGGCCGATGCGGAGGCGGCCGCCTTCTTCCTCCGGCTGCTCCTGGAGACGCCAGAGCGCCTCGGCCCGCCGCAGGTCCTCCACCGAAGTCACCTTGAAGTTGTCGGCTTCTCCTGGGAAGACGGCCACCGGGTGTCCCAGGGCCTCCAGGAGGGCGGCATCGTCGGTAAAGGTCTGGGGGCTGGAGGCAAAGTGGCGATGGGCCTGGCGGATGAGGGAGAGGCGGAAGGTCTGGGGCGTCTGGATGCTCCACAGCGCCTCCCGGGGGAGGGTTTCCTCCACCAGGCCGGCCGGCGAGATCCGCTTGACCGTGTCGGGCAGGGGCAAGCCCGGCACGGCCGCCCCCCGCGCGGCCGCCGCTTCCAGTCCCCGTTCCACCAGGGCCGAGGTGACAAAGGGGCGGGCCCCGTCGTGGATGAGCACCCAGCCCTCGCCCTCCATCGTTTCCAGCCCCAGGCGCACCGAGTCCTGCCGCCGGGGTCCGCCGGTGCAAAAGCGCACCCGCCGCCAGGATCGCTCCTGGGCCAGTTGCCGGCCGTCCTCCATCCGTTCCGGGCGCAGGACGACCACGGCCTCGTCCACCTGGGGAGAGGCGAGCAGCCGCTCCACCGTGCGGGCCAGCAACGGCACGCCGGCCAACGGGGCAAACAGTTTATCCTGCCCCCCCATCCGCCGGCTCCGGCCGGCGGCTACCACCAAGGCCCAAACGGCTTCCCCATAGAACACCCGCCTACCTCCCCTCCGGCCCGCTGCGGGGAGAAAGGTGGGCGAAGATGATCCGGCCGGCCGCCGTCGGCAGGAGGCGGCTGACGGTCACGTTGACCTTCTGCCCGATGTAGGCCCGACCCTCGTCCACCACGACCATGGTGCCGTCGTCCAGATAGCCGACCCCCTGGCCGTACTCCTTGCCCTCGTGAACCAGTTGCACGATCAGTTCCTCGCCGGGCTGGACGATCGGGCGCACGGCCTGGGCCAGGTCGTGGAGGTTCAGGACGGCGACGCCCTGGAGTTCGGCCACCCGGTTGAGGTTATAGTCGGTGGTCAGAATCGGACAATGGTACAGGCGGGCCAGTTGGACCAGTTTCCCGTCCACATCGGCGATGTCCTCCACATCCAGGTCGGCGATGCGAATCGAGACCAGGGCCTCCTTCTGTAACCGGTTGAGCACGTCCAGTCCCCGGCGGCCGCGTTTGCGGCGGAGGGGGTCATCCGAATCGGCGATGCGCTGGAGTTCGCGCAGGATAAAGCGCGGCACGATGAGCGGGCCGCTGATAAAGCCGCTTCCGACCAGGTCGGCGATGCGGCCGTCGATGATGGCGCTGGAATCGAGAAAGATGCCGGCCGGGCCCGGACCCCGGATGCCCAGGGCCTCTCGCCGGCCGACCAAGAGGCTATAGATCTCCCCTTTGCGCACCAGAGCGATGGAGGCACCGATGTAGCAGAGCAGGAGGCTGATCATAAAGGGGAGCAACTGGCCCAGCGGTGGGGGAAGCATGGAGAGGGGCAGGGCCAGCAAGGCGGAGATGACCAGCGCGACCAGCAGTCCCAGGGCGACGGCCACCAGGTCCTCTAACGCCACGGTGCGCAGGCGGTTGCTCAAATAACGGATGGGGACGATGGTCAGGGAAGGGGTGATGAGCAGGCCCAGGCCGGCCCCGGCCAGGGTCAGGGTGGCGATGTAACGCCAGTCCTCGCCGCGGACCGGTATCCCGGATAGGGAAAGGGCGATCCACAGGCCCAGGATGCCGAATAGAAACATGCCCAGGACGCGCACCCAGAAGGCTGCGCTGACCAGCGACTCCGGGCCGGACGGCTTCTTCTTGCCCCGCGTTTCCATCGTCCCCTCCAAGGGTAATCGGCTGTAAAACATCATAACATACCTGGCGGTTTCCGTCAACATTGGGAAGCAGGACCCGATTGCGAACGCTTGCCGGTCCGGCCGAGGTGTAGTACAATGGGGGCGTCTCGAAGCAAATTTTCGGGAGGTACAAGATGGCGGCACGCGATCCGGTCTGCGGCATGATGGTCGAGGAAGATCAGGCGGCGGCAACCTCGGTCTACAAGGGCGTGACCTATTATTTCTGCGCCCGGGGCTGCAAGGTCGCCTTCGACCGGGACCCGGAAAAGTACCTGGGCCGGTCGGAGGAAGAAGCGGCCCGGGAAACGATGGGGCATTGAGGCGGCGGGTGAAGACCCACCGCCCGAGGACGGCCCTGGCCGTCCTTCTGGCGCTCGCCCTGGCGGCTGGAGCCGGCCTGGCCGTGTACCTGTACGAGGTCGGCCGGCCGGCCCCTCCGCCGGCGGTCCGGCGCGTCTGGGAGGTCTCCCCGGCCTATGTCGTCTCCCTGACCCTGCGCGGCGCCGACGGCACCGTCCTCCGCCTGGAGCAGGATGAGGTGCACGCCTGGCACATCGTCGCCCCCTTCTCCGCCGAGGCCGACCAGAAGCGGGTGGACTGGCTGGTGGACGAAGTGGCGCACTTGGAACCGGTGGAACGGCCGGACCCGGACCGCGTGGACCTGGCCCGGGCCGGCTTGCTTTCTCCCACCGCCGTCCTCACCATCGGCCTGCGGGGAGGCGGGGAGCGGACGATGGAGATCGGCCGTCCCGGCCCCGGCGGACTGGTCTACTATGTGCGGGTGGAGGGCACGGTCTATCTCTGCGCCTGGGATGTGGTGGAGCGGGTGCTGCGCCTGTTGACCATCCCACCGCTTCCCCCCGGAACGACGCCGACGCCCTGACGGAGGTCTCCGGAGCAGGACGGTGTTATGGGACATCGAATCTACATCGGCTGCGCCGGCTGGTCCCTGCCGAAGGAGCAGTGGGCGCACTTTCCGGAGGAAGGAAGCCACCTGGAGCGCTACACGGCCCGTTTCCCCGCCGTGGAAATCAACGCCTCCTTCTACCGGGCCATCCGGCCGGCCACCTATGCCCGCTGGGCAGAAACGGTGCCGGAGGGCTTTCGCTTCGCCGTCAAGGTGCCCCGCCAGGTCACCCACGTCGGCCGCCTGCAAGAAACCGGGGCGCTCGATACCTTCCTTCCTGCCGTCCAAGCCCTGGGGGAGAAACTGGGCCCCCTCCTGCTCCAACTCCCCCCTTCGCTGGCCCTGGATGTCGGGACGGCCCGTCACTTCCTGCAAGCCCTGCGGGAGCGCTTCGCCGGAGAAGTGGTCTGCGAAGCGCGCCATGGCGACTGGTTTACGGCGGAGGCCGAGGCCCTGTTTCAGGAGTTCCGGATCGCTCGGGTCGCGGCCGACCCGCCGCCCTTTCCGGAGGCCGGCCGGCCGGGGGGATGGGCCGGCCTGGCCTACTTTCGCCTGCACGGCTCCCCCCGCCTGTACTACTCGGCCTATTCCCCCGCATTCCTGGCCTCCCTGGCCCCGGTTCTCCTGGAAGCGGCCCGCTCGAGGCCGGTCTGGTGCATCTTCAACAATACGGCTGCGGGCGCTGCCATAGCCGATGCCCTGAGGCTTATGGAGCTCATCCACCGGCCAAACGGATGATGGAGGTCGGTTTGACAAACCGACCTCCATTTATGAGCGCCCGCGGCGCTCTTTGATGATGCGCCCCTGGGCGTCTACGGTCACCCGGAGGATCAGCGGGATGATGATCCCATCCTCGGCCGGCACATCCTTGCGCAAGGTAACGATGTGTTGGATCTCGGCCGGCTCCTCCGGCGCATACGCCCCCACCTTGGCCGCCACATCGGAGGTGTGGGGAAAAGGACGGCAGGGGGTAACGCTCATCTCGGCCCCTTCCATCTCGGGATATTCTCGCAGCAGTTCCTGGCGGATTTGCTCCACCACCGCTGCGGGCAGATGTTCCTCAGCCATCGAATTCCTCCGGCCGGAGCGCCCCCGCCGCCAGAGGCCTGTTCATCGCTGGCCGCAGGTGGCGCAACTGGATGCAGTGCAGGAGGCGCAGCCGCTGCTTCCACCCAGAGCCCGGCTCTCTCCACCCTCGCGGGAAAAGGAGGCAAAGAGCGAAAGGCAGCGTTCGATCTCCTCGCTCCCGCATTGAGGGCAGGGCCCACCTTCCGCGGCCCGCTCCATCGGGAGGAGGCGTTCAAACTCGGCCCCACATCGGCGACAGCGATACTCATAGATCGGCATCGGCATCACCTCGGCAAGTTTTCCTATGGCCATTATACCGCGGATGCCGCCAAAGTTCAAACGCTATCAACAACCTTTTCCCCGCGCTTGAGGCCGTGCGCTGCGGCGGCGACCTGCGCCACCTGGGAGGCTCCGGCCCGCAGGAAAGCGATGTCCTCTGCCCCGATGGGGTGGTGCTCTTTCGCCTCACCGGGGAAGCCCTCACCCCCGCCGGTGAAGGCTAGCGCCTCCTCACCCAATCGGCCAGGAGAAAGATGCGGGAGACCCCCAGGGCCAGCCAGGGGAAAAGGAAGCCGGCCAAACCCGCCCCTACGGTTGCCAGGAGGTCCAGGTAATACTTGAAGCCCCAGGTCAGGTCGGGCAGGCGCCAACTCATCACCGGGCCGAAGAGCCAGGCAAAGAGCCCCAACTGGAGCAGGTAGACCCAGGCGACGAAGAGAGCACTCTGGTTGGCTTTCCAGACCACCTCCTCCCACGGCCGGCGCCGCCAAAGGATTCCGGCCACCAGGGCTACCAGGACCATCACCAGGAAGGCATCCGTCATGCGGGCGAAGAAAAAGTCCTTCTCGCTCAACCCGGCGATGGCGGTGAAGGAGATGGTGTAGCCGCGCACCAGGAAGTACAGGGCCAGGTGGAGGACGAAGAAGAGCAGGGCCAGCAGGAAGGGCCGGAGAAGTTCGGAACGCGGCCGGTACAGGCCGACATAGAGGGCCAGTCCCAGGAGCGGCACCAGGAAGTAGGGCAAACGTACCAGACGCTCCTGCCAGAGGCGGTTGGCGACGGCGCGGGCCACGGCCTCGTCCAGCCGGTCCAGGTACGCCCGGACCTCCTTCTCCACCTGCCCGTAGTCGCCGGCGGACAGGGCGGCTCGGGCCGCATCCAGCCCGTCCGTCTCCAGGGAGGCCCCCAGCCCTTCCAGGTAGGCCGTGTAGAGCGCCTCCTGCTGTTCCCCCAGCGCCAGGGCCTTTTCTGCCTGCACCTGCGGCGTCAGCGCGAGGGCATCCAGACGGGTGTGTCCCTGGCTGTGGACCGGGATGGGCAGGCCCAGGAGGGCGGCGATGGTGGGCACCAGGTCGGCCTGGCCTCCCTGGGGATAAACGCCCGGGGCGATTCCCCGGCCGACCAGGACCAGCGGGATGCGCCGCACTTCCATTTCCCCGCCGCCGTGTCCCCCGCCGGCGCTTCCCCAGGCCGCGCTCATGCCGTGGTCGGCGGTCAGGATGAGGGTGTCGCGGCTCCAGTCCAGGGCCTGGGCGATGGCGGCGATCTGCTCGTCCACGTGGCGGGCGGCCTGCAGGTACTCCGGGCCGGTGCCGCCGTAGGCGTGGCCGGCCTCGTCGGTCTCGCCAAAGTGGACGTAGAGGAGGGCGACGTCGCTCTCCCGAAGCAGACGGAGGGCCTCCCGGCCGATGGCCGGCGTGGTCCAGGCCATCGCCGCCGGGTCGTGGCCCTCGCCGGACCAGGTCACCGTGTAGATGTGGGTGACCCAGGGGCCGTAGAGTTCGTCCCAGCCGCCCATCGTGCTCAGGGCGGTGGGGAGGCCGGCCTCCCGGGCCCGGGCGAAGAGGCTATCCACCCGCACGGCACCCTGGTACCAGTTGGTCGTTACCCCGCTAAAGTCAGGATAGGCCCCTGTGCCCAGGACGGTATAGCCGGGGAGGGAGAGGGAGGGGACCTGGGTCAGGGAAGGCAGGTCGGCCCCCTGTTCGCGCAGGCGCTGGAAGGTCGGCATCTGGCGGGAGGTGTCCTCCCGCAGGCCGTCCACCACCACGACGACGACGCGTCGGGAGATCGGCGTGGTGGGCCGGCCGACCGGAGGTTTTCCCAGGGCCGGACCGGGGTATTCCATGAAGGTGTCGAAGGAAAAGTTGGCCAGTTGGTAGGCCCCGATGCCCAGTCCCAGCAAAAGGAGCGGGATGAGCAGGATGCGCAGCAGCCGTCGAACCATGGTGCCTCCTTTCTTCGGCGTTCCAGAAGGAGCCTCTATTCCTCCAGTCCCGGCACGTAGGGCCGGCCAACGCGTTTTCCGATAGGGCAGGACACCATGCAGCGGATGCACTGCAACCGGGTGGCCGGAGAGGGGTGCTTCTCCTCGCGTTCCTGAAGCCGGGCCATCTCCGGCGAGGGGTCGAACTCGGCCCGGCAGCGCGAGCGGTCCAGGCCGTTCGGCCCGAGTGCCCGATCGGGGCAGGCCCCCCAGCAGAGGGTGCAACTGCTGCAGTAGTACTCCCGGAGCGGGGCATCCGGCGGCAGGGAAGCCGCCGTATAGACCGCGCCGAAGCGGATGCGCGGCCCGTACTCACGGGTCACCACCAGGTTGTTCAACCCGATGACCCCCAGGCCGGCCCGGACGGCGGCCTGTTTCAGGTCCATCAGGGCGATGCTGTCCTCAAAGGTGAGCGGCTCGGCGGCGAAGCCGGACTGCACCAGGGCCAGGGCCAGCCGGCCGGCCACCGCCACCAGCCGTTCGTAGATCGGCTTGCTCCAGAAGCGCCGCCCGTCATAGAAGAGGTGCATCTGGTAGTCCCAGGCCTCGTCCAGCGTGGCCTGCCCCAGGACGATCACGGAGCGGGTCCACTCCGGCAGGTGGAAGCCCTCCGGCGTGGTGATTCCCACCTTGTCGCAGCCCAACCGCCGGGCCAGCGCTTTGACCGAGGCGGCGTCCACCCGCTCGATCATCTCTCCTCCGAAGGTCAGTTCATGGGCCCGGTCCCCTGCCCCAGCCAGGCCTCGACCCGGTCGGCCAGTTCGCGCAGCCGGGCGGCCGATTCGGCCTGCTCCCGGGCCACATCTTCGGCCAGGTCGCGCATCAGGGCGACCAGGTCCTCATCCACCTGGGGCTTGTTTTCCTCCAGCAGGGCCTGCACCTCCTCGTCGCTTTCGGCATCCAGCAGGCTCCGGATCAGGCGCACCTCGGGGGGAAGTTTTTCCTGAGCCACCTCGAGGACCAACATCCCCAGGTCCTGCAGCCGCCGGTAGACCTCCTGGCGGCCGGCCGCCTGCGCGGCCTGGAGGTTGGCCCCCAGGACGATGAAGAAGGCGTCGTCGAAATCGGCCAGGCGCTCCCGGACAAAGGTTTCCGGTTCGGGAGAACGGAGGAGTTCCCGCAGGAGGTCGGCGGCCCGCTCCAGGGCGGCCCGGGCCTCCTGGTCCACCCGTTCGCTCAGTTCCAGGAGGGTATCGCGCAGCGTGCGCAGGCGGCCGGCCTCTTCTTCTTCCCCCTCCCGCTCGGCCGCTTCCAACCGGCCCGTCAGTTCCTGGAAGAAGGCGTAATCCACCGTCGAACGGTAGTAGACCAGGAGCCGGCCGACCTCCTCCGGCGAGGAAGCGGCCAGCATCTTTTCCAGAAGGGCCTGGCGGGAGATGGGGGGGCGAGAGGGCGTCCCCACCAGGGCCTGGGCCGTCAGCCGGCGGCCGTAGGTGCTCTGCTCAAAGAGCCGGCCCCGCAGTTCCTCCAGGGCCCGGGCCTGCTCCTCCTCGCCGTCCTGCCGGCTGGCCTCGATGTAGGCCCCCAGGACGGCGAAGAATTCCTCGTCCAGGCGGCTGTCCACCTGGGCCACCACTTCCTGAAATGCCCCTTCGTCCGGCAGGGCGGCCATCAGCCGGTCCAGGACCTCCAGGCGGGCCCGCTGGGCGGCCATCATCTCCGGGGTGATTCCTTCGGCCTGGAGGATGGCTTCCAGGAGGCCCTGGTAACTCAGGAGCACCTTGGGGACCAGGAGGTAGGCCTTGCGCTCCTCCGGGGGCAGGTAGGAGAGAATCAGGTTGGTCAGGCCGCCGATGACGCGCTGCTGCTCCTGGTCGTCCAGTTGGGTCTCCGGCGGGATAAAGGCCAGGAGGAGTTGCTTCTGAGGATCGTGGTAGAGGAGGGGGGCGGCGATGACGCCCTCGCCGCCGCAGGAGGGGCAGCGGGCCACGTTGAGGCGGCCGCGTAGAAGCCGGGCTTTGAGTTCCGGATTCACGCCCACGTCCACCAGGTGATAGACCTCGGCCTGGATGGAGGCGCCGCAGAGCGGACAGGTCAGGCTCACCATCTGGGGCAACATTCCGGCCATCGTCATTTCGTCACCTCAGCGCAGCCAGGCGGCGGCCGAGGCCGCGGCCAGGGCTGCATACAAACCCAGGTTCAGCGTTCCGCCCCACAGGTGGCCCAACCCGTAGGGGAGGAAAGAGGGCAGCGCCCCCAGGAGGCTTCCGGCCAGGGTAGCGAGGACCACCACCGTCTGTACGGCCGGCCCGCGCCTTCGTCCCCCGGCCCACAGCGCGGCCTGGGCCAGCAGGCCGCCGGCAAACGGCCCGCCCAGGATGGCCAGGAGGAGGCCCAGGCCGGTGCGGGCCAGATACGCCGCCGGCAGGCCCAGCAGCGTGGCCGCCGCCAGCGTGGCCGCGCCGGAGGCCAGGAGGTGCGGCAGGCCGGGTTGGTAGGAAAGCGGGCGCCGGCGGCCCACACAGATGGGACAGAGTTGCCCCACCGGGAAGGGATGGGCGCAGCGCACACAGATCGGCCGGCCGCACTGGCTGCAACGCAGGACCGTCTGCACCTGGGGGTGAAAGGCGCAAGTCAGCACCTCCGGCTCCTCGGCCGGGAGCAGGGCCCGCAGCCGCTCCAGGCTGGCCTGGGCCTCGGCGTTCTGGGGGTCGAGTTCCAGCACCCGGCGGAAACAGGCCGCCTTTCGCTCCGGGTCGGAAAGCACCGTCCCCAGGCCCAGCCAGGCCTCCACGCTATCCGGGTGATGCTCGATGGCCCGGCGGTAGAGCCGCTCGGCCTCGTCCAGGTCTCCGGCACGGGCGGCGGCGCCGGCCTCCAGCAGGAGATCGGCCGGCGCATCGCCGGGAGGCCGACGGGGAAGCATGGCCTTCTCCTGGACGCACTCATCCGGCCGGGGCGCCTTCGGCCAGGGCGAAGAGGAACTCGCCCTCGGCGGCGACCTGTCCCTCCACCGTGGCCGTCCCTCGCCCCCGGCCGATCGGGCCGCGCATCCGCTCCAGGGTCACCTCCAGGCGCAACACGTCCCCGGGACGCACCGGCCGCCGGAAGCGCACCCGGTCCAGCCCGGCGAAGAGGGCCAGTTTCCCCCGATTCTCCGGGCGGGAAAGGAGGGCCACGGCGCCCACCTGGGCCAGCGCCTCGATGATGAGCACGCCCGGCATGAGCGGCCGGCCGGGGAAATGCCCCTGGAAAAACGGCTCATTCACGGTAACATTTTTCAACCCGACCGCGCCGTCCTCCCGCAGTTCCAGGATGCGGTCCACCAGGAGGAAGGGGTAGCGGTGGGGCAGGACGGCCTGAATCTCCTCGGCTTCGAGCATCGGGCCTCCTTACGGCGATTCCTGGAGGAGCGAATCGAGGGCCTGGCGAAAGTTATCGTAGGGATACGCCCCGGACAGGGCGTACAGTTTCCCGTTGCTGTTGAAGACAAAGAAGGGCGTGCCGCCGATCCCCACGCTGGCGGCGAAGGCGGCGTCGTCTTTGATCTTCTGGGTGGTCTGCCCTTCGGTCAGACAGGTCCGATAGGCGGCCTCGTCCAGGCCTACCTGGGCTCCGTACCCCAGGAGGATATCCCGGGCATTGGCCTTGCCTGCCCATTCGCTCTGGTTCTGGAAGACCCGGTCGTGCATGGGCCAGAACTTGCCCTGGCGGTTGGCACACTCGACCGCTTCGGCAGAGATCTGTGCCTGCGGATGGATGGAGGAAAGCGGCAGGTGCCAGAAGATATACAGCACTTTGCCGGTAGCGATATAGTTCTGTTCCAGCAAGGACAACGTCTCACGGACGTAGCGGGCGCAGAACGGTCATTGGAAGTCGGAGAATTCGAAGAGGATGATGGGGGCCTGGGGGTCCCCCTTGAAGGCGTGGCCGTCGGCGGTGACGCCGTAGGGGATGCCCCCTTCCAACTGGCCCAGGACGGTTACCTGGGGGCGGTTGGCCAGTTGGGGAGGCGGGGTGGGGCGGGGCGGCGTGGCCGTCGGGCCTTCCACCGCCTGGGTGAACGGCGGGGTAGGGGCCGGGCTGGGCGGGATGGCGGTGGGCGCCTTGGTCGGAGCCGGGATGAGCGGCGGCTCCGGCGTGCTCGTGACCCGCGAGGTACAGCCCAGGAGCAAAGCGCCGCAGGTGAGCAACAGAAGCAGAAGTCGGAACTTCACAGTCTTACCTCCTTGGGAAGGTGCTCAACGGATGATCCGGCATCCCCACCGGTTACCGGCGCTCGTAGTTGGGGGCCTCCTTGGTGATGATGACGTCGTGGGGATGGCTTTCCACCAGGCCGGCGTGGGTGATGCGGACGAAGCGGGCTTTTTTACGCATCTCCTCGATGGTGGCGCAGCCGCAGTAGCCCATGCCGGCGCGCAGGCCGCCGATGAGTTGATAGACCACATCGGCCAGCGGACCCTTGTAGGGCACCATGCCCTCGATGCCTTCGGGCACCAGTTTCTCCAGACCGGCCTGGAAGTAACGGTCGGCCGCCCCCTCCTTCATCGCCCCCAGCGAGCCCATGCCCCGGTAGGACTTGAAGGAGCGGCCCTCGTAGAGGATCGTTTCGCCTGGGCTTTCCTCCGTGCCGGCAAAGAGGCTGCCGATCATCACGCTGTAGGCGCCGGCGGCGATGGCCTTGGCGATGTCGCCGGAGTACTTGATGCCGCCGTCGGCGATGATGGGGATGCCGGCCGGCTCGGCGACGGAGGCGCACTCGGTGATGGCGGTGATCTGGGGCATCCCGGCCCCGGTGACCACCCGGGTGGTGCAGATCGCCCCGGGTCCGAGCCCCACCTTGATCGCATCGGCTCCGCGTTCGATGAGGGCCCGCGTCCCCTCCGCCGTGACCACGTTGCCGGCGATGACCCGAGCCTGGGGGAACTCGCGCTTCAGCCGCACCAGCGCCTCCATAACGCCGTGGGAGTGGCCGTGGGCCGCATCCAGCACCAGGACGTCCACGCCGGCCTCCAGGAGGGCCTGGGCACGCTCACCCAGGTCCGGCCCGCATCCCACCGCCGCTCCCACCCGCAGCCGCCCCAATTCGTCCTTGCAGGCGTTGGGGTACTGGATGCGCTTCATGATGTCCTTGACGGTGATCAGGCCGCGCAGGATATAGTTTTCGTCCACCACCAAGAGTTTTTCGATGCGGTGGCGGCGCAGAATCTCCTTGGCTTCCTCCAGGGTGGTGCCCACGGGGACGGTGATGAGGTTCTCCTTGGTCATGCGTTCGGAGATGGGGATATCCAGGTTCTCCTCAAAGCGCAGGTCGCGGTTGGTGAGGATGCCCACCAGCCGACCGTTGGGTTCGGTGATGGGGACGCCGGAGATGTGGTAGCGGGCCATGAGTTCCAAAGCATCGCGGATCGGCCGGTCGGGAGGGAGGGTGATCGGGTCCACGATCATCCCGCTTTCGGAGCGCTTGACCATGCGCACCATCTCGGCCTGCCGTTCGATGGGCATATTCCGGTGGAGGATACCGATGCCCCCCTGCCGGGCCAGGGCGATGGCCAGTTTGGCCTCGGTGACCGTGTCCATGGCCGCGCTCAGGATGGGGATGTTCAGGACGATGTCGCGGGTCAGGTAGGTGCGCACGTCCACATCGCGCGGCAGGACGGCGGATTCGGCCGGCACCAGGAGCACATCGTCGAAGGTGAGGGCCTCCGGTCCGTACTTTGCCTGCCAGTCCATCGCTTTCTCCTCCGGCGGCCGGCATAAGAAAAACCGCCGGTTCACCGTCCCGGCCGTCTATATTGTACTACAAGCCGACCGGCTGCGCAACCCAATGATAGGGACAGATTCGGTTTGACCGGTATGGACCGGGCACAGACATTGGCCTATCGCGATAAAAAACGTCGGGGCGAAAGCCGCCCCGACGGGTGACAGGCCGTGGGCTGGCCGACTCACAAGGGGATTTCCGCCATTTCCTCGGCCTCCTCCACTTCCTCCAGGTCCTCCTCGGCTGCCGCCTGGGGACCGTTGCCACGGGGGAGGAGGATAAAGTCGCGGGCCACCAGTTCGGTGATGTAGCGGGTCTGGCCGTCGTTGCCTTCAAAGGAGCGGGTCTGCAGCCGGCCGGAGACGTAGACGGGCGAGCCCTTCTGGAGGTACTGGTTGGCCACTTCCGCCCGGCGACCCCAGACGACGACGCGGAACCACTCCACCCGTTCCTGGGGCTGGCCCTCGGCATCCCGCCAGCGACGGTTGACCGCCACCCGGAAGTGGGTGACCGGCCGGCCGGTGGGGGTATAACGCATCTCCGGGTCCGTCCCCAGGTTTCCCATAATTTCCACTCGATTCAAGCCGCGCATCGAACTCCCTCCTTACTACCGTTGTTCACCTATTGCCCCGGCCTGTCAAGGATATTATACCATACTTGCATCCACTTGTCAAGCCCTATATTAACCATTTTGAGGCCCCGAAATCCAAGTACGCGGTTTCGCAAGTTCGTACCGGGTATTCTGGCCGAATTCATCCGGCATCTTGGCCTTCAACCCGGAACTTTCTAAGGCTCCGCTCTTCGGGCGTACCGTTGGACTTCCAGGTAGATGGGCCGGGGGGTAAAGTCTTCTCCGACAAAGTTGTAGTAGACGCTGGCGCTGGCCCCACCCCAGGGCATCCGGAACTGCCAGAAGGCCAGCACGGCCAGCCAGTCCTGTGTCTCCGACCAGCGGCAGGCCTCCAGCGTATAGGCGATGCGCTCGGCCGGCCGCACGGCGTTCACCCAGCGGGGGTGGTCGTTCCATCCGGCCTCGGTGATGTAAATTTTCTTCCCCCTATCCCCGTTGCGCTCCATCACCCGCCGCAGGAGTTCCACCCGGCGAAAGTTCACCCGCGAGGGGTCGGGCTGCTGGCGGAACGGCTCCCTCCAGCCGTAGGCGTGGGCGGCCAGGCCGTCGAAGCATCCCCCGGCCCCGGCATCGTACATGGCCTGGAGGTAGGCGAGGTCGTCCCAGGCCCGCCCTCCCTCCGGACTTTCCACCGTAGGGGCCAGGCCGGCGGCCAGGACCACGGCCTCGGGATGGACCGCCTTGACGGCCGCGTAAGCGGTGCACAAGAGTTCGGTGTAGGCCACGGGGTCGGGCGGGCGGCCGCCCCATTCGAAGGCGGTATTGGGCTCGTTCCAGATGATGATGTGGCGGACGCGTTCCCGGTAGCGGGCGGCAAAGGCCTGGACGTAGCGGGCATAGTCGGCGTAGCGTTCGCGCTCCAGGTAGCGGGTGGAACTCCCGGCCGGCCGCGCCCAGGCGGGGACGATGTCCAGCCGGGCGATGATGCTCAGGCCCTGCTGGTAGGCGGCGGAGATGACCAGGTCGGCGTGGGCCCAATCGAAGCGGCCCGGGCTTTTCTCGATATAGGCCCAGGGGAAGATCTCCACGATCCAGGGGGCGCCCATCTCGTGCACCATCTCCAGGGTGCGCTCGACCTTCCAGGCCTCCGGTTCGTCGGCCAGGCGGGTGTGCACGCCCAGTTTGGGGTTGCGCGTCTCCACCGGAAGCGGCGGAGCGGGCGGCAGTTCCACGGGGGGGGCCGGCGGGACATAGCCGAGCAGGCCGGCCAGGAGCGCGGCGACGAGCGGCAGGCCGGCCAGGGCGATTCCCGGACGAAAGCGGAGGCGCGACACCCCGTCCTCCTCGGGCTACCGGCGCTCGTTCCAGGCCGGGCTTCGGTACTTTTCCCGGAGGGAGGCCGCCCGAAGGCGTTCCCCGGGGGTGAGTTCCCCCTCCACGAGTTCCACGCCCCAGGTCGCCTCGATGCCGGCGCGCAGGGCCGCGGCCAGTTCCTCCGGCGAGAGCGGCCGGCCCAGGGCCTCGCCGAGGGCGATCAGGCGGGAGCGCAACTGGGCGGCCAGTGCCTCGCGGGTCATCCCCGGCGGCAGGCGAAGCACGCCGACCTGCCGGTCGAGGTCCACCTCCAGCAGGATGGCCCCATGCTGGAGGAGCGCCCCGCCCCGGCGTACCTGGGCGCTTCCGATGACCTTGCGGCCGTAGAGGGTCACTTCATAGTCGCTGGGGGCATCGAAGCAGGCGGCCGTGCGCACCACCTGGGAATGGGCCCGAGGAGGGGCCATCTCCGCCGGGAGGCCCAGGCGGCGCAGCCCGGCCACCAGGGCGGCGCTGATCTTGCGGTACGATTCCAGGACGCTCCCGCTGACGGCGGGTTCATCCTCGCGGGCCACGACGCTGTAGGTGAGTTCGCGGTCGTGGAGGACGGCCCGGCCGCCGGTGGGCCGGCGCACCCAGTCCACCCCCAGGGCCCGACAGCCGTCCGGGTCCACCTCCCGGCCGGCCCGCTGGAAGTAGCCGATGGAGAGGCAGGGCGGCTGCCAGCGGTAGAAGCGCACCGTCGGCGGCACCTCGCCGGCGATGCAGGCCTCCAGGATGGCCTCGTCCACGGCCATGTTGGTGAAGCCGTCGCCGGCCCCGTCGAAGATGAGCCGCCAGCGCATCCCGATCCTCCATCCGGAGAAGGGCCCACAGACCTTGCGCCGGCCGGATTATACCATCGCCGTCGGCCGGGAGCAAATCGTGCGCGCTTTCGCCATTTGTGGTATAATTCTGTGCGGTAGACCGATGTTGGAGTGATGTATGGCCCGAACGTCCAAACGGGAGCGCGCACTGCGGCCTTCCCGGCCCTCGGGAGGTGCCGGTTACCTTTTTCTGGCGGTCTTCCTGCTCCTCCTGACGGCCGGGATCGTGGCCCTGGTCTGGGGACCCATCCGCACGGCGATCACCGCGGCGGCCGGCGTCTTCCGACCGCCTCTCCCCACCGCAACGCCGGCCGGCCCGGCCACCCCCGGCCCCCCACCTCCCACCGTGGCTCCGCTGAGCCGAGCGCTCACCATCCTCCTTATCGGCATTGACCGGCGGGAGGAAGGCAGCCATACCCTGAACGATGTCAACATCGTGGTGTACATTCACCCGGAGGGCCGCTTTGCCAGCATGCTCTCCATCCCCCGCGACACGGCGGTGGAGATTCCCGGCTTCCTCACCGACAAGGTCAACGCCGCCTACGGCCTGGGAGAGGCTTACCTGGCCGATGCCGGGGGCGGGCCGGCGCTGATCCGGAAGACGGTGGAAAATTTCCTGGGCCTTTCGATCGATTACTACGCCCTGGTGGACTTCCAGGGCTTTGAACGGATCGTGGACCTGGTCGGCGGCATCACCGTGGATGTGCCGGCCCCGCTGGAGGATAACGAATACCCCATCGGCACCGTGGGCTACACCCGTATCTACATCCCGGCCGGCCTCCAGCATATGGATGCCCGTACCGCCCTGCAGTACGTCCGCTCCCGCCACGGCGACAGCGATTTCGGGCGCAACCGGCGCCAACAGCAGGTCCTCCGGGCGCTGCGCGACCGTATCCTCCAGATCGGCCTCCTTTCCGACCTGGGGCGACTGGAAGCCCTCCTGGTGGAGATGGGCAATACGGTCCAGACCGACCTGCCCCTGGATACCCTCTTGGCCCTGGCCCGCCTGGCTCCGGACATCTCGGCCGAGCGCATCTCCTCCTATACCCTGGACACCGGCAACTGCCTGAGCGAGATCAGCGGCACGACCCGGCTGTATCCTTCCCTCTACTGCGTGCGGGCCATCGTCCAGGAGATGCAGCAGGACCCGGTGGTGCGACGGGTGCGGGAAGAGGCGGCCCGGGTGGAGGTGCGGAACGGCACCTTGACCTGCAACCTGTGTGCGGCGCGCACCCGGGATTACCTCGTGAGGCGCGGTTTCAACGTCGTGGAGGTGCTGCAGGACCCCCAGGCCGGCACCTACACCCGCACGCTGGTGCTGGACGGCGGAGACCATCCCTTCACCCGCCAGCAACTGGCCGCGTTGTTGCATGTGCAGCCGGGCTTTGTGCGCCAGGGCCCGGTCGATTCCTCCTATGCCGACATCGTCATCATCCTGGGCGACGACTACACCCCGCCCCAGGAATGAAACCCTTCCCCTGCGGGATTTTCCCTTTACAGGAAAACCTTGCCCGGGTTCAGGATGTTGTGGGGGTCGAAGGCGGCCTTGATGCGGCGCATCAGTTCGACCTGGCTTTCCCCCAGCGCCCACAGGAGGTACGGCCGGCGGGTGCAGCCGATGCCGTGCTCGCCGGTGATCGTCCCGCCCAGGTCCAGGGTCAGCCGGTAGATCTCCCCGCTCACCTGCTCCACCAGTTCTCCCCAACGTTCCAGCGGCAGGTCGTCCTTGAGGACGTTGACGTGGACGTTGCCGTCGCCCGCGTGGCCGAAACTGACGATGCGGACGCGGTGCCGGCCGGCGATCTCCCGGATGCCCCGCAGGAGGGCGGGAATCTGGGCCCGGGGCACGACCACATCCTCCATGTGGTTCACCGGGCTTTCCGCCTTGAGGGCCTCGATGATCTTGCGCCGCGCCTCCCACAGGCGGTCCCGAGTGGCCCGATCCTTGGCCACCAGCACGTCCCGCGCTCCGTATTCCAGGCAGAGGTCTCCCACCTCCTGGTACTCGGCCTCCACGGCCTCCGGGGTGTTGCCGTCGAGCATGATGAGGAGGTGGGCGGCAGCATCGTCATAGGGCACTTGTTTCTGCAGGAGACGCTCCGAGGCCAGGACCGAATCGCGTTCCATAAACTCGATGGTGGCCGGCAGGATGCGCCGGGCGATGATGGCCGAGACGGTATCGGCCGCGGCCTGGAAGTCGTCATAGGGCACCAGGAGGTCCACCCGCTCCCGAGGCAGGGGCAAAAGCCGCAGGATAATTTTGGTGATGACCGCCAGCGTGCCCTCCGAGCCCACCAGAATCTGGGCCAGGTTGTAGCCGGTGACGTCCTTCACCCGTTTTCCGCCCCAGGTAACGACCTCGCCCGTGGGCAGGACCGCCTCCAGCCCGCAGACATAGTGGCGGGTCACCCCGTATTTGACCGCCCGCGGTCCCCCGGAATCCTCGGCGATGTTCCCGCCGATGGAGCAGGAATCGAGGCTGGCCGGGTCGGGCGGGTAGAAAAGGCCCTCCGCCTCCACGAAGCGGTGCAGTTCGCCGGTGATCAGCCCCGGCTCGACGGTGACCATGAGGTTTTCCCGGTCCAGTTCCAGGATACGGTTCATCTTCTCCAGCGAGAGGACGATGCCGCCGTAGAGCGGAACGGCGCCGCCGCTCAGCCCGGTTCCGGCCCCCCGGGGCGTCACCGGAATCCGCTCCCGCTGGGCCAGTTTCAGGATGGCGGAGACCTCCTCGGTGTTCTGGGCCCGCACCACCACCTCCGGTTCGCCCCGGACGCCCACCGTCTCGTCGTGCGTATACGGCTCCGTGGCCTCGCCGAGCAGGACATCCTCCGGCCCGGCGATCTCGCGCAAGGCGGCCACCGTTTCCTCGTTCACCCGGCCGTACATCCTGCTTTCTCCTTGTCGAAACCTGCCACCGACCCCGGAAGGGCGGGCCGGCTTTCACTTTGCCAGCAACGAGGCCTGGGCCGCGGCCAGGCCGGCCCCCGGTTCGAAGGCATAGCCCTTGCGGGCCAGCCCCTCCTCGATGGCCCCCACCGTGGCCAGGAGGTCGGCCGGGTTCACCGCCCCCATATGTCCGATGCGGAAGTAGCGGGTGCGAATCTCCGGGTGCAGGCCGCCGGCCAGGATGACCCCGGCCCGTTGCACCTCCTCCAGCAGGGTGGGGTCCACCCCCTCCGGGTAGTACACGGCCGTCATGGTGTGGGCCGCCTTCTCCGGGCTGACCGGCACCAGGCGCAGCCCGAGGGCGGCGAGGGCGGCCCGGAAGGCCCGGGCGATGCGGCGGTGGCGGGCGATGCGGGCCTCCATCCCCTCGGCCAGGATCTGCCCCAGGCTGACGTGGAGGGCCCAGACCAGGTTGACGGCCGGCGTGGCAAAGTAGCGGGGCCGGCGGGCCTCATAGGCCTCCATCACCGGCAACCACTCCGTCCAGTCGGCGTAAAAGTTCGCCACCGGCGTCTTTCGCCGGCGAAAGGCCTCCAGCGCCCGGGGGCCGGCCACCAGCAGGGCCAGCCCCGGCGGGACCCCGATGGCCTTCTGGGAGGCGGTCAGGGCCACATCCACCCCCCATTCGTCCTGACGCAGTTCCTCCCCGGCGATGGAGCAGACCCCGTCCACCACGACAAGCGCCCCATGCTGGCGTCCCAGGGCGGCCAGGGTGCGCACATCGGCCAGCACGCCGGTGGAGGTGTCCACCTGGGTGATCGTGATCACCTTGTACGGGTTCCGTTCCAGGGCCGCGGCCACCTCCTCCGTCGCCGGCGTATCGCCGAGGGCCGGGGCAGGAAGTCGCTCCACCGTCGCCCCATAGCGTTCCAGGATGGCGGCGAAACGCTCGCTGAAGTAGCCGGTATGCACCACCAGGGCCCGGTCGCCGGGTTCGATCAGGTTGGCGGCGGCCATGTCCATGGCCAGCGTGCCGGAGCCGGCCACGATAAAGGGCTGCCCGGAGGGGGAAAGGAAGACCTCCCGGAGCCGCTCCAGGGCCTGGCCAAAGGCCTCGATGAAGTTGGCCGCCAGGTGGCTGGTGGTGGGCTGTCCCATCGCCTGCAGCACTTCGGGGGTGAACTCGATCGGGCCCGGAATCATCAGCAACTTGCGCTCTTTCATCCTGCACCTCTCTGAACTCGGGGGTCAGGCCAGTCCCCAGCCCTGCGCCCTATTCTACAGCAGAAGGGACAATTGTGCAAAAGCCCTCCATCGGGTACAATAGGCTTCAAAGGAGGACGCGATGGATCAGGTGATCGGTCTGCAATGTGTGCGCTGCGGCCGGCGCTATGGGGTGGATGAGGCCGCCTATACCTGCCCGGCCTGCGGCGATGAGGGCGTCCTGGACGTCCTCTACGACTACGATGTGGTGAAGGAACGGCTGGACCGGGACCTCCTGGCCCGCAACCCGGAGCGGACGATCTGGCGTTATGCTCCTCTCCTCCCGGTCGAGGAGGTACAACTGGCCTCTCCCCTGAACGTGGGCTGGACCCCGCTCTACCGCGCCGTCCGCCTGGCCGAAGCCTTGGACCTGCCCTGCCTGGAAATCTGGATCAAAGATGACGGCCGCAACCCCTCGGCCTCCCTCAAGGATCGGGCCAGCGCCGTGGCCCTGGTACGGGCCCAGGAGGAGGGGGCCGAAGTGATCGCCGCCGCCTCCACCGGCAATGCCGCCTCTTCCCTGGCCTGCCTCTGTGCCAGCATAGGTCAGCGTTGCCTCATCTTTGTCCCGGAGAAGGCTCCCCCGGCCAAGGTGGCCCAACTCCTCATCTTCGGGGCCCAGGTTTTCCTGGTGAAAGGGGATTATGACCAGGCCTTTGACCTCTGCATGGAGGCCTGCCGGGCCTATGGCTGGTACAACCGCAATACCGCCGTCAACCCTTACCTCTCGGAAGGAAAGAAGACGGTCGTTCTGGAGGTGTGCGAGCAGTTGCGCTGGGAGGCCCCCGACCTGATCTTGGTGCCGGTGGGGGACGGATGCATCATCGGCGGGGTGGGGAAAGGCCTGCGCGATCTGCGGGCCCTGGGCTGGCTGGAGCGCCTGCCCCGCATCATCGGCGTACAGGCCGAGGGGTCGTCCGTCCTGGCCAGGGCCTGGGCGCGGGGAACGGAGGAGATCGTCCCCGAGCCCCCCACGACGCTGGCCGACAGCATCTCCGTGGCCAAGCCCCGCGATGCCCTGAAGGCGTTGCGGGCGGTGCGGGATACCGGTGGGGAGTATGTGGTCGTCTCCGATGGGGAAATCCTGGAGGCGATGCGCCTGCTGGGGCAGACCCAGGGGGTCTTTGCCGAGCCGGCCGGCGCGGCTGGCCTGGCCGGGCTGATGCGTATGGCCCGAGAAGGGCGTCTGCGGGGGGACGAGCGGGTGGTGGTCCTGGTGACGGGGAACGGCCTGAAGGATGTCGCCTCGGCCTTGAAGGCGGTGCCGCCGGCCCCATCCATCGAACCCACCCTGGAGGCCGTCCGGGCCCGGCTCTCGCAGGGATAACCGGGGGAAACTCGGACATCGCGCCTACGACAGCCGGCCTTCCGCGGATCGTTTTCCATAAACGCCGTTCCGCGGTTGCAATCTTGTCCCCAATGTGATATGATAAAAAAAATTGTTGGGTAGCCCAACGCGATGGCCGACCAGGGTTTGACCTCGACCGAACTGGAAAAACTGCTTCTGCGCCGCCGGCGGCAGGAGGCGGTGGAGGGGCTGCGCCTGCTCCCGCCCCTGGCTCCCGATACGACCGAAACGGCGGAGATGAAGCCGATTCTGCCGGCCGGCCTCCTGCGCCCCGGGAGCGGGGCCCCTCGAACCGAAGTGGCCCTTCCCCGTTCCGAAGCCCCGGCCGAAGAAACCCCGCCGTCCCCCACGGAGCGCTGGCTGAGCCGGCCGGCCGCGCGTCTGCAGCCGCTCCAGAACCGGGCGCGACCCCGCCGCCCCTCGCACCCCCTGCTGAACGCGCTGAAGCGGGGGCTTGCGCGGGTGGTGGATATGCTGATCGTGGTGGCCCTGGTGCTCTTTATCCTGGCCGTGGGCTTCTGGCTCTACGATACCTACCTCCGTCCCCTCCTGTACCGCCCCGGCGAGGTCGCCGAGGCCCGGGGAGAGGCGACCTTCTGGCCGGGGCAGGGTTACCTCTCCCCTCCCCAGGAATGGCCCAGCGCCCCGTTGCCCTTTGTCCCCTATACCACCACCCAGGCCGCGGTCATCCCGGCTCCCAATCCCTACATCCCGGTCCCCACCCCGGCCCCGGGCACCCTCCTGCCCACCCGCCTGGTCATCCCGGCCATCGAACTGGATACCCCGGTGAAGGAGGTGACCATTGAGAACGGCGTCTGGCAGGTGGCCGAGTACGCCGCCGGCTACCATCGCGGCACGGCCCGCCCCGGCACCGTGGGCAACACCGTCATCTCCGGCCACAAGGGGCTGTACGGAGGCGTCTTTGCCCGCCTGGAAGAACTGAACGTCGGGGATGAAGTCTTCCTCTATGCCGGACCGCACCTCTACCGCTACATCGTGGAGGAAAAGAAAAGCGTCTGGCCCCACCAGGTCGAAGTCATGGCCCAGACGGCCCGGCCGATCCTGACCCTGATCACCTGCACCGCCTACGATACGCAGCGCCTGATCGTCATCGCCCGTCTCGACCGGGAGGTCTCCGGCGAGGCCGGTCCGTAGGGCGCATCCCGGATGCGCCCGTACTCGCCGGGACGGAGGTGCCCGATGGGGAAAGAACATCCGGTGAACGAGGCCCCCCTAGGGAGGTCCCAGCCCGTTCCCCGCTGGACCTTCTGGGAGGTGCTGGGGCTTTTCGTGAGCGTCGTCCTGGTGCTCATGCCCCTCCTTTCGGTGGCCTACACCTTCATCTTTCCCCCCAGCGCCCCGGCGGAGATTTTGCTTCCCTCCCCTACGCCCATTCCCAGCATCACGCCGCCGACGGCTACCCCAACCCCACCCCCCTCCCTCACCCAGACACCCGGGCCGCCTCCCACACCGACCGATACCCCCACACCGACCCATACCCCCATACCCACCACACCGGGTGCCTTCCGCGTGGAAAAGGTATCCAACCGCACCTCCGCCTTTCCGGGGGACACGGTCATCTTCACCATCGGCCTGAGCAACGGGACGGCCGATCCGGTCAACGCCTCTGTGGATGATACCCTGCCCGAACAGTTCAACCTGGGCAGCGTAACCCATAACTGTCCCTCCGGCTCGATTTCTCCTTCCGGGCGTTCCTTCCATGCCGAACTGACCGTGCCGGCCGGCCAGTCCTGCCAGGTCCTGGCCTCCGCCGTCGTGGCTTCGGGCTGCGATTGCTACGTCCGCAACTGTGCCTCCTGGAGCGGCGGAGGCTCCAGCGGAAATGCCTGTAGCCAGGAGATCTGGCTCTACGAAGCGACGCCGACCCCCACGCCGCCCAGCCCCTCCCCTACGCCACCTTTCACCCCCGTTTCCCCCACGCCTACGTTCACCCCAACCCCTACCTCCACCCCAACTCCTACGTCCACTCCAACCCACACGCCCACGCCGACCGGTACACTCCCGACCGAGACGCCGACGCCCACGCCGGGCGGCCCCACCGCCACGCCCACCGGGACGCCCACGCCGGGC
>JBMFNL010000006.1:0-29434 GCA_049970175.1 Chloroflexia bacterium | reverse complement strand
GCGGCCCCACCGCCACACCCACCGGGACGCCCACGCCGGGCGGCCCCACCGCCACACCCACCGGGACGCCCACGCCGGGCGGCCCCACCGCCACGCCCACGCCGGCCGCTCCCACCGCCACGCCTACCCAGGTTACCGCCCCCACGCCCCGACCGACGGAGAGGCCGCCTCGACCCACCGAGGCGCCCACAGCGGTCCCTACCCTTTGTGCCCGGGCCCGCATCGTCGGGGAGGTCTGCGCGGCCGGCGTTACCGTGACCATCTCTTCCTGTTGCCCGCCGTGGAGCGCCCGGACGATCAGCAACGCCGGCGGACACTTTGAATTTGCCGCCCTGACGGCCGGCACCTTCACCGTCAGCGCCATGGGGCGCAGCCGCACCGTCCGGCTGGAGACATGCGAGAGCCTCGCCACCGTGAACCTGTGCCCGGTGACCGCCGGCCCGACTTCCCCCCCCACCGTCCCTCCCACGGCCCTGACCCCGGGGACCACAACGCCGGTGGAGACCGTGACGCCCCTGCCGGGGGTGACCCTCCGGCTGGAGGCCAGCGCCCTTCAGGTGCAGCCCGGCCAGAGCCTGGTGCTCTACCTGACGTTGCATAACGGCCGGGAACGGGAAACGCTGGAGGAGATCGCGGTGAGCGGCACCTTCACCGGCGCGTTGGGGCTACAGGGGGCGGCTTCCTCCGGCGGCGATGTGCGCCTGCGGGGACAGGAGGTCCTCCTGACGGCTCCACGCTTGGGCCCGGGGCAGGACCTGCGTCTGCGGGTGGACGCCTTTGTACGCCCGGACGTGCCGGCCGGGACCACCCTCACCCTGCAGGGAACGGCCCGGCTGGGCGGCGGAGAGCCGATCCCCTCCAACATCCTGGAACTGCAGGTGGTGGGAGAGGGGGTGGCCCCCCCGCCGGCCGGGACGCCGCTGGGCGGACCGGAGCCGGCCCCCCTGACGCCCGTGCCGACCCAGGTGCCCGGCGGGTTGGGAACCGCCATCCCCTATACCGGCTCGGGCCTGCCCATCACCGGAATCGCCTTGGGCGGCATCGTGCTCCTGCTGCGCCAACTGCGCCTGTGGCGCGCCGCCCATAAACGGAGCAACATGTGATACGCAACACGCAACACGAACAGGAGCCCCCAATGCCCATCTTTATCTCCTCCCATCCCCTCGTCCAGCACAAACTGGCCCTTTTGCGCAGTGTGGAGACCGAGCCCAAAAAGTTCCGCGAACTGGTGCGGGAACTGGCCATCCTCCTCATCTACGAGGCCACTGCCGACCTGGCCCTGGAGCCGGTGACGGTGCAGACGCCGCTGGCCCCGGCCGAGGGCAGGAAACTGGCCGAGAAGGTCGGCCTGGTGCCGATCCTGCGGGCCGGGTTGGGCATGGTCGAGGGGGCCTGGCAGATGCTTCCGGGCGCGGAGGTCTGGCACATCGGCCTCGCGCGGGACGAGCGCACGCTGCGGCCGGTCGAGTATTATGCGCGTCTCCCGGTCAGCCCTACGGTGGACGTCTGCCTGGTGCTGGACCCCATGCTGGCCACCGGAGGGTCGGCCGTAGCGGCGGTGGATATCCTCAAGCGCTGGGGGGCGCGGCGAATCAAATTTGTCGGCCTGATCGCCGCCCGGCAGGGCGTGGAGCGTCTTTCCCAGGCCCACCCCGATGTGCCGATCCACCTGGCGGCGGTGGACGAGGAGTTGAACCCGGCCGGTTACATCGTGCCGGGGTTGGGGGATGCCGGGGACCGGATGTTCGGGACGGGCTAGGGTATTTCCGCCCCCGGCTTGCGGTTGCGCAGGACCAGGACCAGGTAGTCGCAGAAGCCGCTGCGCATCGGATAGGCCCGTTCCAGGGCAAAGTGTTCGGAGAGGAGTGCCAGATATTCCCCTTCGTTACGGATGTGGGCTCCCCGATCCAGGCGGTGAATCAGGCGGCCGGGGAGGTTCCACCCATCGCGGGTGGGGACGTCTTCCATCGCCAGGAGCCGGCCGGCCGGGCGAAGCACTCGCGCCAGTTCCCCGGCCATCCGGCGCACTGCATCATCCGGCAGGTGATGGAAGACGCCGGCCACCAGGGCCTCATCGAAGGTATTGTCCGCATAGGCCAGGGCCTGCCCGTCCATCACCTGGAAGCGCGGGCCGTAGGTACGCCGGGCGTAGGCCACATAGACCTCGCTCACATCCATGCCCACATAGCCTTCGGCCGGGAAAAGGGAGGCCAGTTCGCCGGTGCCGCAGCCCAAGTCCAGCAGGCGCAGCCGGCTTCCCTGCTGCCAGGCACGCAGTTCCCGACGGATGACGGCCTTTTCGCCGCGAAAGTTGGCCTCCAGAAGCCGGCGCAGCAGGTTCCAGAGGCGTGGCATCGCCACCAGGCGTTCCTCCAGCGTCATCGGTTTGGCTCCACAAAGGAACGCACAGCTTGGGCCACCCGCTCCACTTCCGCCCGCGCGAGTTCAGGATAGAGGGGGAGGGAAAGCACCTCCCGGGCCAGCCGTTCGCTTACAGGGAAATCGCCCTCCCGGTAGCCCAGGTGTCGGTAGATCGGCTGGAGGTGGGTGGGCCGGGGATAGTGGATGTCGCTGCCGATGCCCTGCTGTCGCAAATATTCCTGGAGGGCATCGCGCCGGGAGGTGCGGATGACGTAGAGGTGGTAAACGTGCTCCTCGCCAGGGGGGGAAGGGGAGGGCGTGGCGACGGCTCCGGAGAGCAGTTCGTCGTACCAGCCGGCCCGCACCTTCCGGGCGCGGTTCCATTCCTCCAGATGAGGGAGTTTAGCCCGCAGGATGGCGGCCTGGAGTTCGTCCAGGCGGCTGTTGGTGCCGCCGGGGAGTTCGCAGTGGTACTTGCGCTCCCAGCCGTAGTTGCGCAACCGGCGCAGCCGTTCGGCCAGGGTGAGGTCACCGGTGATCACCAGGCCGCCGTCGCCGCAGGCCCCCAGATTTTTGGTGGGGTAAAAGGAGAAGCAGCCGACGTCGCCCAGCGTGCCCACATGCCGGCCGTGGTAGCGGGCACCGTGGGCCTGGGCGCAATCCTCCACCACGGCCAGGCCGTGCCGTCGGGCTACCTCCAGGATGGGGGCGAGGGCGGCCGGCCGGCCGTAGAGATGCACCGGCATCACCGCCCGCGTGCGGGGGGTGATGGCCGCCTCCAGAAGGTTCGGATCCAGGTTATGGCTCTCCTCCTCCACATCCACAAAGATCGGGCGGGCCCCGGCCAGGAGGATGGCCGCCGTGCCGGGCACGCCGGCGTTCGGCACGGTGATGACCTCATCGCCGGGGCCGATGCCCAGCGCGACCAGCGCCAGTTGCAGCGCCTCCGTCCCGCTGGCCACGCCCACGGCGTAACGCGCCCCACAGTAGGCGGCAAACTCCTCCTCAAAGGCCTGCACCTCCGGCCCCAGGATGTACCAGCCGCTCTCCAGCACGCGCCGCACCGCCTCATCCAGTTCGGCCCGGAGGCTCCGCGTCTGCCGCTTCAGGTCGCCAAAGGGAATATCGGGCATGACCGTTCTGGGCACGGCCAACCTCCTGGTCGTTATTATACCACAATTACAACTGCAGCCCTCTCGGCCGATACTGGATGGCTTCGGCCAGGTGGGCCACCTGGATGTGCTCGCTTCCGGCCAGGTCGGCGATGGTACGGGCCACCTTGAGGATGCGATGGTAACCCCGGGCCGAAAGGTTCAACTGGCGCATGGCCGCCCGGAGGAGGGCATGGCCGGCGTCGTCAATCGGGCAGAAGCGGTGCACCTCGGCCGGCCCCATCTCCCCATTGGTCAGGATGGGCAGCCCGCGAAAGCGCGCCCGCTGCCGCTCCCGGGCCTCCTCCACCCGCGCCCGAACCTGCGCGGAAGGCTCCCCCCGGCGCGAATCCGAGAGTTTCTCGTACTCCACCCGGGGCACCTCCACATGGATGTCTATCCGGTCCAGGAGCGGCCCGCTCAGACGCTGGCGATAACGGGCGATCATGGCCGGCGAGCAGGTGCACTCCCGGCCGGTGTCGCCGTAGTAGCCGCAGGGACAGGGATTCATGGCGCCGATAAGCACAAAGTTGGCAGGGAAGGTGAGCGTCCCGGAGGCCCGGGAGATGGTCACCACCCGGTCCTCCAGCGGCTGCCGGAGCACCTCCAGGACGCGCATCCCGAACTCGGGCAGTTCGTCCAGGAAGAGCACGCCCCGGTGGGCCAGCGAGATCTCTCCCGGCCGGGGCCAGTGCCCGCCGCCCACCAGGCCGGCATGGGAAATGGTGTGATGGGGAGCCCGGAAGGGCCGGCGCAGGATGAGGGGGGTCCCCGGGGGCAGCATCCCGCTGACGGAATAGATCTTGGTCACCTCCAGCGCCTCCTCGATGCTCATCCGGGGCAGGATGGAGGGGACGGCACGGGAGATCAGGGTCTTGCCGGCCCCCGGCGGGCCGATGAGGAGGACGTTGTGGCCCCCCGCCGCAGCCACCTCCACGGCCCGCTTCACGTGTTCCTGGCCCTTGATGTCGGCCAGGTCCACCGGATAGCGGGCCTCGACCTCCGCCGGAAGCGGGGCCGGCCGGTACGGCCGGAGCGGGGACACCCCCTTGAGATGGTCCAGCAGGGCGGCCAGACTCCTCACCGGGTAGACCTCCAGCCCCTCCACCAGGGCCGCCTCGGCCGCATCTTCCTCCGGCACATAGACCCGCTTCAGGCCGTGCTCCCGCGCCACCGAGACCATGGGCAGGACCCCGTTGGTATGCCGCACCGTCCCGTCCAGCGAAAGTTCCCCCACCACCAGGGCCCCCTCCAGATCGGAGGTTACCTGCCCGGTGGCGATGCACACGCCCAGCGCCATCGGCAGGTCGTAGGCCGGCCCTTCCTTGCGCAGGTCCGCCGGGGCCAGATTGACGGTAACCTTCTTGTTGCCGGGAAAGAGCGCCCCCGAGTTGCGCACGCCGGCCCGGACCCGCTCCCGCGCCTCCTGGACGGCCGTATCGGGCAAGCCCACCACGCTGAAGGAGGGCACCCCGTTGGAGACGTCCACCTCCACCTGAACCAGCGCTCCCTCCAGTCCCACAACCGCACAACTGGTGACTCTGGCCAGCATCATCCACCTCCTTTCCACCTCGATTATAGCATATCTTGTCCAACTTTGCAATAGGTACGAAATCGTTGTCTGACCCCTTGACCGAAAAAGAGTTTTGTAGTATACTATAATCGGTCATACCGCCGGTCGAAGGACGGTCGGCCGGAAGAAGCGAGGCCCAGCCTCGCCTGAAATCAAGGAGTGGGCATGAGCGACCCTCCTATGCGACCCCGGCAGGGGTCGGGCAAAACGCCAGCGATACGACAACGACCGATCGGGGAAACTATGGAGGAAGCGCGGGCGGCGCTCAGGAAACAGGCAGGAATGGAGTATGCCGCCCGGAGTATCCCTTGGGAACGACTGGGGAGCCTGGTCCCGGCCGTTGGACGGAAGGGGAAGGCTTTGTATCGCCTGCACATCCGCTTCCGGGGCCGGCGACGGACCACCCCGTTTCCGTTCCACCATCTGGCCACGCTGGCCGTGCTCCTGCTCCTCCTCACCACGCTGGTCGGCCCCTTCGGCCTCTATGTGGCCCACTCTTCCCCTCCGGAGGAGAACGAAGGGGGACGCATTCCCCTCTATGGGCCGCCCTCTTCGCCCCAGGAAAGCGCCTTTGACTTTGCCATCGGCCCGCTGACGGTGGTGCGGAGAAGCCGCCCCGCGGAGGACGCGGTCCCTCCCGACACGGCTGAGGCTTCTCCCCAGAGGGAAGCGGCCCTGCCCCTGATGGAGGATGTGATCACCTACACGGTCGCCGCCGGAGATACCCTGGAGGCGCTGGCCGAACGTTTCGGCGTGGCCGACTACACCATCTTCTGGGTCAACAAACTGCGCACGCCGCGGGATCTTCGCCCCGGCATGGTGCTCACCATCCCGCCTCTCTCCGGCGCGCCGCACCTGGTGCAGCCCGGGGAAACGCTGGAATCGATCGCCGACATCTACGGTGTGCGGCCGGGGAACATTGTCGGCTACCCGCCGAATGGGCTCCGCTACCCCTACCATCTGGAGGTCGGGCAGGAAATCTTTGTCCCCGGGGCGGTCGTGGACATTCCCAAACGACCGGTGGCCGAAGGGGAACGGCCCAAGCCCATCCTGGTCCAGATGCCCGGCGGCGAAAAGTTGCGCTGGCCCACCTGGGGCACCCTTACCGCCCCCTTTGGCTGGAGCCGGGCCTACGGCGGGTATCACCGGGGCATCGACATCGCCAACCAGTGGGGCACGCCGGTCTATGCCGCCGCCGCCGGCACCGTGGTCGAGGCCGGCTGGGGTTCCCTGGGCTGGTACGTGGCCATCGACCACGGCAACGGCTTCCGCACCGAATACGGCCACCTGGCCGAACGCCCTTGGGTCAAGGTGGGTGACCATGTGGAAAAAGGGCAGCGCATCGGCTCGATGGGCCGCACCTACGGCCAGGGAGGGTACGCCTCCGGCGTGCACCTGCACTTTGCCGTCCGCCACCACGGCGCCCTGATTGACCCGCTGCCGCTCCTGGAACACTGAAGATTTGGACCGGGAGGTCTCCATGATTAAGGGGACGATTTCGCTCTTTCGGGAAGCCGTCTCCGGCGCCGCCGCGCTGCAGGACCTGGCCGGCATCATTGCTCATCACCGCATCCAGTCCAGCCCCGGGTTCCGCCAGGCGGCCCACTTCTGCCTGGAACGGCTGCGCAATGCCGGCGTCCCGTCCCAGGTCCTCTCCTTTCCCGGCGACGGCGTCACCGAGTACTGGGGACACCCCATGCCCCAGGAATGGAGCGCCCAGGCGGCCACGCTGCGCCTGGTCGCCCCGGAGGAAGAAGCCCGCCTCCTGGCCGATTACCGCGAGGAGAAGATCTCCCTGATTCAGCGCAGCCTGGCCACCCCGGCCGGCGGTGTGGAGGCCGAGGTCGTCGTCCTGGAGGACGGCGAGGAGGAGGCCGAGTACGAGGGGCTGGACGTGCGGGGCCGGGTGGTCCTCACCCGGGGAGATGTGGAGCGGGTGCGGGAACTGGCCGTGGAGCGGCATGGAGCCATCGGCATCCTCTTCGACGGCATGCGCGAAACGCCGCCGGTGCGTCCGATCCTGAGCCTGGAGGCCCGCCAGTATACCTCCTTCTGGTGGGAACAGGCCGGCCCGACGGCCACCCGTTGCTTCGGCTTTGTCCTCACCCCCCAGCAAGGGGAAGCCCTGCGCCGCCTGGTCAAAAGCGAATCCCGCCGGGGACGTTCGGTGCGGGTGCATGCGGAGGTGGATGCCTCCTTCTACGCCGGAAGCGTCGAGGTCGTGGAGGGCTTGCTTCCCGGAGAATCCGCCGAGGAAGTCTGGCTGGTGGCCCACCTCTGCCACCCCCAGCCCTCGGCCAACGATAACGCTTCCGGGGCGGCGGTCCTCCTGGAGGTGGCCGGGGCCATCGCCCGCCTCCTGGAGGCCGGGACCCTCTCCCGACCCCGCCGTGGGATCCGCTTCCTCCTGGTGCCGGAGATGACCGGCACCTACGCCTACCTGGCCACCCATGAGGATGCCATCCCCCGGGTGGTGGCCGCCCTGAACCTGGATATGGTCGGCGAGGACCAGGCCCGCTGCGGCAGCATCCTGAACCTGACCGCAACCCCGCTTTCCACCCCCAGCCTCAGCGATGACCTGCTGGCGCTCATCCTGCAGGAAGTGGCCGTAGAGGGCAAGGGCTTTATGGGAGTCTCCGATTACGCCCTCCTCCGCTGGATGGAAGCGCCCTTCTCCGGCGGAAGCGACCACTACATCCTGGCCGACCCGACGGTGGGCATCCCCTGCCCCATGCTCCTGCAGTGGCCCGACCGCTTCTACCACACCTCGGCCGATACCCTGGACAAGGTGGACCCGGCCATGCTGGGTCGGGTGGGCGTGGCGGCGGCCGCCTACCTCTGGTGGCTGGCCACGGCCGGCCCCCGGGAGGCCCGCTGGCTGGGACAGGCGATGGTCGGACGGACGGAGGCCCGGCTGGGGCAGATGCGCCAGGCCTGGCTGGACGAACTGCTCGCCCGCCGGCCGGCCCCTTCCCCGGAGGAACAGGCCGAGGCCCTGGAAAAGTTGCACGGCCGGATAGAACTCCTGATCGAGCACCGTCGGGCTTCCCTGGCCCTCCTGGAGCGCCTGGCCGGGGAAACCCTCCCTCGCCTTTCCGAGTGGCAGGAAGAACTGGCGGCGGCCGGCCGGCGAGAGGTGGAGCGGGCGCGCGCGGCCCTGCTGGACCTGCTGGGTGCAGGCACGCTGCCCCCACCGCCCCCGCGCCCGGGCGACGAATGGGAGGAGCGCGCCGCCCGGATGGTGCCCCGGCGCCTCCTGCGCGGCCCGATTTCTCCCCAGAGCCGCCTGGGTCTCCTTTCCCCGGAGGAACGCGATGCCTGGTGGTCCTTCCTGAAGGAATGGCGCCGGGAAGTCTTTCCCATCCTGGCCCTCTACTGGACCGATGGCCGGCGCACCTTGCTGCAGATCGCCGACCGGGTGGAACAGGAGTGCGGCCAGCGGGATGTCCAGAAGTTGGTCCGGTATTACGAACTCCTGGAGCGGTTGGGCCTGGTGGAAGAGGTCCGCTGAGCCGGGTGCGCGGTCGCCCCCGCGCTGCCCGGCCGAACGGCTCCGCTGAAGGGTGCCGGCCGTCGAACAGGGCGGTGAGTGCGGTGAACTTTACGGAACGCCTTCTGGAGCAGTGCCGACGGAGCGATAGCCTGCTGTGTGTGGGGCTGGACGTGGTGCTGGAACGTCTTCCGGCCGTATGCCGGCAACGGGACGACCCGCTCCTCTTCTTCAACCAGGCCATCGTGGAAGCCACCGCCCCGTGGGCCTGCGCCTATAAACCGAACCTGGCCTTTTATGAAGCGCTGGGCTCGGCCGGCCTGGAGGCGCTCCGCCGGACCGTCGCCTTCATCCACCAGCACACCTCGGCCCTGGTGATCGCCGACGCCAAGCGGGCCGATATCGGCCATACCTCTGCGCTCTACGCCCGCGCCCTCTTCGACTTCCTGGAGGCCGACGCGGTTACCCTGAATCCCTACCTGGGGGGCGAGGCGCTGGCCCCCTTCCTGGAACGGGCCGACCGGGGTTGTTTTATCCTCTGCCGCACCTCCAACCCCGGGGCCGGCGAAGTTCAGGACCTTCCGGTGGACGGCCGGCCGCTCTACCTGCGGGTGGCCGAACGGGTGCGTTCCTGGAACGAACGCGGCAACTGCGGGCTGGTGGTCGGTGCGACCGCCCCGGAGGAACTGGCCCAGGTGCGGGCCCTCGCTCCCGAATTGCCCATCCTCATCCCCGGCATCGGCCCCCAGGGGGGCGACCTCCTCCGGGCCGTGCAGGCCGGGGTGGACCGGGCCGGCGAACGCGCCCTGGTGAACGTCTCCCGGTCCATCCTCTACGCTTCGGACAGGGCAGACTTTGCCGAGGCCGCTGCCCGTGTTGCCCGGGAGTTGTGCCAGGCCATCAACCAGGCGCGGCAGCCCTTCCGGAAGGCGCGGCCATGAACGAAGTGGAACTCGGCGACCGGGTGCGCCTGCGCAAGCCTCACCCCTGCGGGGGCGATACCTGGGAAGTCACCCGCATCGGCAGCGACATCCGGCTGCGCTGTCTGACCTGCGGGCGGGTGATTCTCCTGCGCCGGGAGCAGTTCCGCCGCCGGCTGCGGGCCGTGCTCCCCCGAGAGGGCACGGCGGAGAAATGAGATGCAGGTCCTGCTGTTAGGCGGCGGGGCGGCACTCCACGCCCTGGCCTGGAAACTCCTTTCAGAGCCTTCCGTCGAGCGGATCTTCTGCGCGCCCGGCAATGCCGGCACCGTGCTGCTGGTGGGCCCCCCGCCCTTTCCCCCGGAAGAGGCCGCCGAAGCGGCCCAATGGGCCTTTACTCGCCAGGTGGACCTGGTGGTCGTGCAGGGGATGCCGGCCTGGGTCGACGTGCTGGAAGGGATGGGCCTGCCGGTCCTGGGGGTCGGAGGACGGGCCTGGGAGGCCCTGGCCCGCCGTGAGGAGGCGCGCCGGCTCTTGCGCGGCGGCGGCGTGCCCTGCGTGGAAGGCCGGGCCTTCCGTGAGAAGGAAGCGGCGGAGCGGTATCTGGCCAGCCGTCCCCTTCCTCTCCGGTTGTACCTGGAGACGGCCGTGCCCCCCGAGGCGGTCCGGGTGGAGGACCGCCTGACCGCCTTTCGGGAACTGGAGCGGCTGTTCGGGCTGGATTCGCGGGCCGAGGTGGGCATCGAAGAGGAACTCCCCGGCGTGGAGGTCTCCCTGGCCCTGCTCACCGACGGGAAGCGCGCCCTCTCGCTTGGGGTGAGCCGGCCGTATGACCGCCGCTATGAGGGGGAAACCGGGCCGCTGACGGAGGGGATGGGAGCCTATGCGCCTTACGGCGACCGGGCCCTGGAGGAACGCCTCCTGGCCGAAGTGGGCCGGCCGGCCCTGGCCGCCCTGGGCGAGGCCGGGCTGCTGCGGCCGGCCTTCCTGCAACTGCGCATCCTCCTCGGTGAGCCGGGGCCTCGTCTGCGGGCCGTCTCCTGGGGGCTGGACGACCTGCATGCCGCCGTGACGCTGCCCCGCTGGGCCGGGGAAATCGCCGGCCTGCTCCTGGACGCCGCCCGAGGGCGGCTGCCGGAGACCTCTCCCCCCTGGCGGGAAGAGGCGGCCGTGGCGCTGGCCCTGGTGGATGAAGGTTACCCCGGCCCCTGTCCCGAGGGAGAACCGCTCTCCGGCCTCTATGGGGTCGAAACGCTCCTCTTTCACCATGCGACCCGCCTCCAGGCGGAAAGCGTCTCCCCGGCCTCCTGGCTGCGCCCGGCCCGGCCGGTGCGGGCCACCCGTCGGGTGGTCACGGCCGGCGGAAGGGTGCTCCTGGTGCTCGGCCTGGCTCCGACGCTCGAGGCCGCCCGGAGGAAGGCCCTCCAGGAGGCGGAAAAGGTGCATTTTCCCCGCTGTGCCTGGCGCCGGGACATCGCCGCAGAGGAGGGTCGGGGGTGAACCGGAGGGTGCGCCTCGGCATTCAGGCTTTCCTCTGGGGCGAACCCGGAACATACCGGCAGAGCGGGGTCAGCGGTTACATCCGCCACCTGGTGCAGGGGCTAGCCGGCGTTTCCCTGCCCGGCGAAGCGCTGGTCTACCTGCCCTTTCCGGAGGCCCTGGAAGACTTTCCCTCCTCTCCCCACCTCCAGCCCCGCCTGAGCCCGCTTCCTCTACGCAGGCCGACGGTGCGCATCCTCTGGGAACATCTGGCCTTTCCCTGGCACCTCTGGCAGGACCGGGTCGGCCTGCTTCACGCCACGATGAACGTCGCTCCCCTTTGGACCCCTTGCCCGGTCGTGGTCACGGTCATGGACCTGGTCTTCTGGCGTTATCCCCAGGTCCATCCCTGGGGCCGGCGGCTGTACCTGGGCCTCCTCACCCGCCTGAGCGTGCGGCGGGCCCGGGCCGTCATCGCCATTTCCGAGTATACCCGTCGGGAAGTCGAAACGTTCCTCCACGTTCCCGCCGGGCGTATCCGGGTGATCTATCCTGGGGTGGACCCCGATTACCGGCCGCTTCCGCCCGAACAGGTGGAGGAATTCCGCCGACGTCGGGGCCTTCCCGAACGCTACTTCCTCTACGTGGGCAACCTGGAGCCGCGCAAGAATCTCCTGCGCCTGATCCAGGCCTATGCCCGCCTCCGGCCGTCCGGCGTTGCCCTGATTTTGGCCGGCGCAAGGGGCTGGGGCTATGCCGAACTCTTTCAGGGGGTCGAAAGTTTGGGCCTGGCGGATTGCGTCCTTTTCCCAGGCTTTGTGCCCCGCGAAGAACTGCCGTTGTGGTATAATGGAGCCGAAGCCTTTTTCTATCCCTCTCTCTACGAGGGTTTTGGGCTACCGCCGCTGGAGGCGATGGCCTGCGGAACGCCCGTCGTGGTCTCGACGGCGGCCAGCCTGCCGGAGGTGGTCGGTACGGCCGGCCTGCAGGTGGCAGCGGAGGATGTAGAGGCGATGGCTGAGGCCATGCGACGCCTGCTGGAGGAGCCGGAACTGCGGGAGGAACTGCGCCGGCGGGGGCTGGAGCAGGCCCGGCACTTTCGCTGGGAAAAGATGGCCCGGGAGACGGCCGACCTGTACCGGCAGTTGCTGGAGGAGCGATCCCGGTGAAACCGGCGACGGAAGCGACGTCCCTGCGGCGGCGTGGTGGTCGCCGGGGAGAGGGGACTCTGGACCTGAGGCGTCTTCAGGAGTTGCCCGTCCTGATGGGACGACTCCTGGAATGGGTGGCCGAGGGCTGGCAACCCCGGGCGGCGGCGCTGGTGTTACATACGGAGGAAGGGGAGCCGTACCTGGTACGCCAAGTCCGTAACCTGCCGGAGCGATGTCGGGAAGTTTCCTTTCCGGTCGAAGGGGAAGTGGCCCGACGCCTCGCTTCCTCTCCCCAGACGGTGGATCTGAAACGAGAGGAGGCCTGGCTGGCAGGGCTGGCCGGTGAGGAGCGCGAGGCGCTGGAGAGCCTGGAGACCCGGCTGCTCGTGCCGATTCGTCTGGAAGAGGGGTTGCTGGGCTGGCTGCACCTGGGGGAGAAGCGCTCCGGCCGGCCTTATCTCCCCGGCGAGTGCCGGCGGCTGGAGGGTTTGGCCGAAGAGGCCGGCATCGCTCTGGCCAACGCCCTCCTCTACGACCGCCGCCGCCGTGAACTGGCCGCCCTGGAGGCCGTCAACCGCATCGCCCTGGCGGCCACGACGCTGGAACTCGACGACCTGCTGGAGCAGATTTACCAGGAGGTGGCCCGCCTGGTAGAGGCCCCCAACTTTTACATCGCCCTGTACGACGAGGAGGCCCGGGAGTTTTCCTTTGCCTTCTATGTGGAAGAGGGGGAGCGGAGGAGAAGCGAAGAAGGAGAACGGTGGCCCCTGGGCGCCGGCCTGACCAGCGACATCGTGCGCACGGCCGAGCCGATCGTCACCCAGGATTACGTCGCCGAGTGCGAACGCCGGGGCATCCGCCCCCGGGAGCGCAACCGGGGGCAGCCCGGCCTGGCCTGGCTGGGCGTGCCGCTGCGGGCCGGCCGGCGCATCCTGGGCGTCCTGTGTATCAGTTCGCCCCGCGAGGGCACCGTCTACCGGAGCGAGCACGTCCGCCTCCTCTCCACCATCGCCTCCCAGGCCGCCGTGGTCCTCGAGCGGGCGGCCCTGGGCGAGCGGGAACGCCGGCGGGTGGCCGAACTGGAGATGTTGGACGAGATCGCCCGCACCGTCCGCTCCTCCCTTCGTCTGGACGAACTCCTCCCGGCGATCTACCGGGCGGTGCAACGCGTCCTGGAGGCGCCCAATTTCTACATCGCCCTGTACGACGAGGTGCGGGCCGAGTTTACCTTCGCCCTGTATGTGGAGCGAGGGGAGGAGGCCGAACCCCCGTCCGGCCGCTGGCCGCTGGGCGAGGGGCTCTCCAGCGAGATCGTCCGCCGGCGCCAGCCCATCGTCACCGACGACTATCTGACCGAGTGCGCCCGACGGGGCGTGCCGCCGGGAGGCCGGCCGGGCAAGGCCTGGCTGGGCGTGCCCATGACCTTTCGCGACCAGGTCATCGGGGTCATGGTGGCCAGCACCTTCGAGTCGAAGACGACCTATGGGGAGGAGGAGGTCCGCCTCCTTTCCACCATCGCCGCCCAGGTGGCCGGAGCGGTGCAGAACGCCCGCCTCTACCAGGAAAGTTGCCGCCGCCTGGAGGAACTGACCACCCTGCTCCAGGTGGGCACTCAGATCGTCTCCACCTTCGACCTGTCGGAGGTGCTGAATACCGTCTGCCGGGAAGCGGTCCGGCTCCTCCGGGCCACCAGCGCCTATGTCTGCGACTGGAACGCGGAGAAGAAGGAAAGCACGGTCATCGCCGAATATATGGGGCCGGAGGCCTCTCCCCGGGAGCAGGTTTCCGACCTGGGGACGACTTACCGCGAGGACTTTCTCGCCTGGATTCTGGAACGCGGCCGGCCCTACACCGTGCGTCTGAGCGACCCCAACCTTCCGTCCTCCGAACGGGAACACCTGGAGCAATACGGAGGCAACACCGTGCTCCTGCTCCCGCTCCTCGCCCGGGGACGGGCCATCGGCTTCATCGAGGTGTGGGAAAGCCGCTACAGCCGCACCTTCACCGAGGACGAGATCCTCCTGGGCCAGAACCTGGCCGGACTGGCGGCGGTGGCCGTCGAGAACGCCCGCCTCTATGCCCGCACCGACCTGGCCCTTTCCCGGCGGGTGGGGGAACTGGAGGCCATCGAGGAGATCGCCCGGGAACTGAACACCTCCCTCGACTTTCAGCGCATCCTCCAGGTCCTCCTGGAACGGGCCATGGCCGCGACCGGAGCCACGGCCGGCCTGGTGGCCATGCGCACCCCCGATGGGGAAGGGCTTTTCATCGTGATCCAACACGGCTATCCCGAGGAAGCCGATCGCTATCGTACCCGGCCCTGGGACATCCGGCACGGCATCATCGGTCGAGTGGTGCGCACCGGCCGGCCGGCCCTGGTGCCCGATGTGCGCCGGGACCCCGACTATGCCCCGGTCAATCTGGCCAGCCGTTCAGAAGTGGCCGTGCCCATCTTCGCCGGCGGCCGGGCCATCGGTGTCATCAACCTGGAAAGCGAACGTCCGGCCGCTTTCGACGAAGAACACCTGCGTTTCCTGGAACGGCTGGCCGAGCATGCCGCCATCGCCATCCAGAACGCCCGCCTCTTCCAGGAGCGGGAACGGAGAATCACCGAACTGGCCATCCTGAACGAGGTCGGCCGGGCCGTCTCCTCGGCCCTGGAACTGAACGAACTCCTGGAGGTCATCTACCGACAGGTCAGCCGCCTTTTCGATACGACCAACTTCTACATCGCCCTCTACGAGGAGGAGACCGACGAGTGGGAAGTTCTCCTGAACATCGAGCATGGAGAACGCTGGCCGCCGGAGCGCTACCGGGTCGGTAGCGGACTGACCGGCTATATCATCCGCCGCCGGGTGCCCCTCCTTTTCCGCACCACGGCCGAAATCCAGGCCTTTATTGAGCGGGAGGGCATTGCCCCGCTTGGCCCCTTCTCGCGCTCCTGGCTGGGCGTCCCCCTCATCGCCGCCGACCGTGTCGTGGGGGCGATGACCATTCAGAACTATGACCAGGAGAACTGCTACAGCGAGCAGGACCTGGCCCTTTTCTCCACCGTGGCCGCCCAGGCGGCGATCGCCATCGCCAATGCCCGCCTCTTCCACCGGATGCGCGAGGCCCGGGACCGCCTGCAGGCGGTGCTCGATTCGACCGGCGACGGCATTCTCCTCCTCGATGGGCAGGGGCAGATCCTCCTGGCCAACCCGCCGATCGAACGCTGGTCGGGGCTTCCCCGGGAGGAGATGTTCGGGCGTTCCCTGTTCTGGTTGATCCAGGCGGTCTCGGCAGGCCGGCCGGAGACCCGGAGAATCCTCCTGAAGGAACTGGCCCGGGGGCGCCGGGCGTTACGTCGGGAGGCCCGGGCCGTGCTCCGGGGCTCTGTGGAACTGGCCGAATGGGCCGGCCGTTCCTTCGAGTGGCTCAGCCTGCCCGTGCAGGAACAGGAACGGCCGACGGCGCGCCTCCTGGTCCTGCGGGAGACCACCGAGGCCCGGGCGGCCGAACGGATGCGCGAGGACCTGATCGGCATGATCATCCACGACCTGCGCGGTCCCCTGACGGCCATCCTGGGGGCGCTGGAGACGTTGCTGGTGAAGGATATGGGGCCCTTGAACGAGGTCCAGCGCAGCCTCCTGGAAGTGGCGCGGGAGGGTGGGCAGCATCTCCTGGATCTGGTGGACACCCTGCTGGACATCCGCCGGCTGGAGGCCGGCCGGATGCCCCTGCACTTGCGGGCGGTACACCTGCCCGAGGTGGTGCGTCGGGCCGTGCTTCACCTGGAGCCCCTGCTTCAGGAGCGCCGCCTGCGGATCGCCCTGGAGTTTCCCCCCGACCTGCCGGCGGTGCGGGCCGACGAGGAACGCCTCGGTCAGGTGGTGGAAAATCTCCTCCATAACGCCATCAAGTATTCCTACCCCGGCGGCCTCATCCAGGTCCGGGCCTGGGAGGAACGGCCGGCCGTCGTCTGCGCCGTCACCGACCACGGGGTAGGCATCCCCAAGGCCGAACAGGAGCGCATCTTTGAGAAATTCGTCCAGGTCCATCGGGCCGGGGCCCCTCCGGGGACCGGTTTGGGCCTGGCCTTCTGCCGGCTGGCCGTCGAAGCCCATGGGGGGATGATTCGCGTGGAAAGCGAGGAGGGACGGGGGAGCACCTTCTTCTTCACCCTGCCCATATGGGAAGGGTGAAATAGAACGTGCTGCCCCTGCCCACGGTGCTTTCCACCCACACCCGGCCGCCGTGCTCGGTCACGATGGATTTGACGATGGCCAGCCCCAGCCCGCTCCCTTCCTCATCGCCGGCCCGGGGGTCCCGCACGCGGAAGAATTTCTCAAAGATGTGGGGCAGGTCGGCCGGGGAGATGCCGATCCCGGTGTCGCTGACGCTGACCTGTACCTCCTCATCCCGCACCTCCGCCCGAATCCAGACCCGTCCCCCGGGCGGGGTGTATTTGATGGCGTTGCCGACCAGATTGGCCATCACCTGCTGCAGCCGGTAGGGGTCGCCCCGCACCGGAGGCAGATGGGCCGGCAACTCCACCTCGATGAGGATGCCCTTTTGCTGGGCCGGAAAGGCCAGGTTGTATTTGGACCCGATCAGAACCTCCCGCAGGTCCACCGCCTGGAACTCGCAGCCCAGGCCGGCCTCGATCTTGCCCAGGTCCAGGAGGTTGCTGATGAGGTGGGACATTTCCTGGGTAACCTCCAGGATGCGCGAGGAAAAGAGGGCCTGCTCCTCGTTCAGCGGGCCTACCGCCCGCAGGAGTTCGGCGTAGCCGCGAATCGCCGTCAGGGGGGCCTTGAGGTCATGGGAGACGGTCGAGACGAAGCGGCTTTTCATCTCATCCAGTTCGACCAGGTAGGTGATGTCGTGCATCACGGCGACGCGCCCGATGGTGCGGCCCTCGCGGTCGCGCACCGGGGCCACGCTGACGCTCAGGGTCCGGCCGTCCTCCAGGGGCACCTTGTCGCTGACCGTCCCCTCCTCGGAGGCGGCCCGTTCCAGGAGGGCCAGCAGGCCGGGGTGCAGGACCACGTCGGCCAGCGGAGCGGCCCGGTTTTCGATCCCCAGGTTCTGCTGGGCCGAACGATTGGCCAGGAGGAGCCGGCCGGCCGGGTCGGTGACCACCACGGCCTCGGCGCTGCTGTCGAGGACGGCCGAGAGGGTGCGACGCTCGTTTTCCACCCGTTCGTAGAGGCGGGCATTCTGGATGGCGATGGCCGCCTGGTTGGCGATGGAGGTAAGGAGTTGCAGGTGCTCCCGGCGAAAGCGCCCCACCTCCGGGTGGGTCAGGAAAAGCATCCCCTCGACGCGGCCGAGCCGGAGAAAGGGCACGGCCACGGCGGAACGCACCTGGCCGGCGTGGTCCGGGAGCACCATCCAGCGCTCGTCCTGCAGGACATCCTCGATCAGCGCTCCCTCCTTGTGCTGGAGAATCCAGGCGGCCAGGCCGTGGCTCATCACCTCCTGGATGACCAGGGAGGAGACCTCCGGGGACAGGTTCTCCCGGGCCAGGATGCGGTGGCTCACCCGGTTGTTTTCGTCCAGGAGGAAGATGCTGCCGCGGGTGGCCCCCACCTTGGCGATGGCCTGGGTGAGGATGTTGGCCATTACCTTTTCCAGGGAGAGGTCCGTGTTCAGGTGGGTGGTCACCTCGTAGAGGAGTTCGATCTGTTCCTGGGGGCGCAGGACATCGGGCTGGAGGCCGGAGGTGCGGATGAAGAGGGCCAGCATGGGCAGGAGGGCCCGCAGGTCGGGGCGCCGAAGCGCGCGGGCCAAGTTCCTCCGACCGGAGGCGGCCAGCGCCAGGAAACCCACCAGGGCGTCGCCGGCCGGCAGGGGGCAGAGCGCCAGGGCCGGCAGCCCGCCCGTCAGGAGGCGGGCGCTTTCCGGAGGCAGGGAGAGGGAGGAGAGGTTCGCCTGAAGGCTCGGTCGGCCGGAACGGAGGGCTTCGACCAGCCCCGGGAGGCGTTCCAGGTTCAGGCGGCCGGCCCACTCCCCGGTGCACTCGCCGCGGTGGGCCTCGGCCAGGAGTTCGGCCCCACGGCCGGCCTCATCGGCGGCGAAGAGGGCCACCCGCTCCACCCCCAGTGCTCCCTGCAGGGCGACGACGGCCTGGAAGACGGCCGTCGCCGGATCGGCCGTTCCGGCCAGGATGGAGGCCATCTCTCGAATCAGGTCGGGAGTTTTCCGCCGGCCCGGAAAGAGGCCGGCCGGCAGGATGCCGAACGGAGGGCAAAGGTTTCCCCCAGCCATCAGCAGGGCCAGGAACGCGCCGGGCCGTATGCCCCGGTCGGTCCTGGAAAACCTGCTTTGCCTGTCCCACCTCGGCCGTGCCATATTCGCTCCTGTGCCGGCCCGGACTTTTCCCTAATGCGCGGTGCCCCGCAGCATCTCCCAGATGGTACGCAGCATGATCTTGATGTCGAAGGCGATGGACCAGTTCTCCACATAGTAGAGGTCATAGTTGGTCCGCTCTTCGATGGAGGTATCCCCCCGGAGCCCGTTGACCTGGGCCCAGCCGGTGATGCCCACCTTCTCCTTGTGGCGGCGCATGTAGCCGGGGACCATCTGGCTGAACTGCTCGACAAAGACCGGGCGCTCGGCCCGGGGGCCGACCACGCTCATCTCCCCCAGGAGCACGTTGATGAACTGGGGGAGTTCGTCCAGGGAATGGCGGCGAAGGAAACGCCCGACACGGGTGACCCGGGGATCGTCAGGAGCGGCCCAGACCGGACCGGTGCGTTCCTCGGCCCCGATGTACATCGTACGGAACTTGATGCAGTAGAACGACTTGCCGTCCAGCCCCACCCGTTCCTGGATGAAGAGGGCCGGGCCGGGCGAATCGAGTTTCACCAGGAGGGCGATCAGGAGGAAGAGCGGCGCTCCCAGCACCAGTACCAGGACGCTGATCGCCAGGTCCATCGCCCGTTTGATCACTCGGTTGAAGCCGCTCAGGGCCGGGTTGAGGATGGTGGCCAGGGGCAGGCCGTTCAGGTCGCCGATGGTGATCTCGTTGCGGGTAACGACCTGGAAGGCATCGGGGTACACCTTGATCTCCACCGGGAGGTCGCTGCAGCAGGAGACCACCTCCAGCACGCGCTGGTAGGGGGCCTGCAGGGCGATGATGACCTCGTCCACGGCTTCCCGTTCCACCACCGCGGCGATGTCTTCCGGCCGGCCCAGCACCGGCACCCCGTCCACTTCCGAACCTACCGGCCGTTCCTCATCGAGCAGGCCGACGATGCGATAGCCCAGGCGGGGAAAGCGCTGGATCTGCTTCATGATCATCTGGCCGACTTCCCGTCCCCCCACCAGGAGGACGTTGCGCCGGTCGAAACCGCGCAGGCGCAGCCAGGCCAGCACCTCGCCGTAGAGGAAGCGTTCCGCATTCACCAGGACGACGCTCAGGGCCCAGCCGTAGGCCAGGATGAGGGGCGAGTAGACAAAGCGCTCCCGCAGGACGATGGTGTCCAGCGCCACCCCGATCATCGTCCCGACGGAGAGGGCGCTGAAGGTCTTGAAGGCCAGGTCCACCCGGGAGCCGCCCCGGCTCAGGCTGTAGAGGCGGGCCGAGCGAAAGGCCAGCAGGATCGGGAGGAGCAGCAGAAGAAGCATCAGGGCGGCCGTGGTCGCCGTGGGCGGGATATAGCGGCCGGCGATGTCCTGCTCGAAGCGCCAGCGGTAGACCAGGACGAATCCGGCAGCGATGGCGGCCGAGTCCAAGGCGATCTGCCCCAGCGTTAACCCCAGGTTTCGGAAGCGGCGGTGCTTCCTCATCGGCTTCCCCCCTTTCGGGCCAGGGCCAAGGAAAGGAGGGCCAGCCCCTCGCGTAGCGAGATGCCCACTTCGATCAAGAAATTGACCGGCCGGGGATAGCGGGATGCCAGATGTTTGCGATGGAAAATGCGCATGGCCTGATAAAAATCGTGGAGACTTTCCCGGGCCCGGGTACGGCTGGAGGCCCGTTTCCAGTGGCGCACCTCAACCAGGGGGACGTAATAGACCTTCCACCCCCGGGCCTTGATGCGGTAGGCCCAATCCAGGTCCTCGCCGTAGAGGAAAAAGGCTTCGTCCAGCAGGCCGACTTCCTCGACGGCCTGTCCCCGTACCAGCATAAAGGCCCCGGAGAGGGCATCCACCTCGCTGATCCGGTCGGGGTCCAGGTAGGTCAGGTTGTATCGGCCGAAGATGCGGCTGCGGGGAAAGAGGCGAGAAAGGCCGAAGAGCCGGCAGAAGGCCACGCCGGCGGTGGGGAAGGAGCGTCGGCAGGCCAGGTCCATCTGCCCATCGCCCAGGACGAGTTTGGGGCCGGCCGCGCCGGCTTCGGGATGGGCCTCCATAAAGGCCAGCATCGTCTTCAGGGCCTCGGGGGGGAGTTCGGTGTCCGGGTTGAGCAGGAGGACATAGTAGGGAGCGGACGGCTCCGGCCGGCCGTCCAGGATCGAGCGCAAAGCCCGATTGACGGCCCAGGCAAAACCGCCGTTGCGCTCGCTGGTCAGGAGGTGCACCTCGGGATAGCCCCGCCGTACCCGTTCCACGCTGTCGTCGGCGGAGGCGTTGTCCACCACATAGACTTCCAGCGGCGGCCCATCCCGCTGGGCGCGGAGCGAATCCAGACAGCGCACCAGATAGTCGGCCGCGTTATAGTTCGGGATGATCACATAGACCGGTGCCGTCCCCACCTCCACGACGCCGCCCTCCGAACCCAACCAACGTTCAACGTTCAACGGTTTTGGCTTCCTCCCAGAGCGCATCCATCTCGGCCATGGTGAGTTGCTCCACCGGGATGTGGCGCCGCCGGGCCTCTGCTTCCAGGTGGGCAAAGCGGCGGCGAAACTTGGCGTTGGCCGTGCGCAGGGCATCCTCGGCCTCGATCCCCAGCCAGCGGGCCAGGTTGGTCAGGACGAAGAGGAGGTCTCCCAGTTCTTCGGCCCGTTCCTGCGGGGTGGTCGCCCGGCGCAGTTCGGCCATCTCCTCCTCCACCTTGGCCCAGACCTCCTCCGGCCGGTTCCAGTCAAAGCCTATGCGGGCCACCCGCCGGCCGATGGCCTGGGCCTGGGCCAGGGCCGGGAGGGTAGAGGGCAGGCCGTCCAGGAGCGAAGCCTCCTCCTGGCCCTCCTCGGCCCGTTCGGAGGCCTTGATCGCCTCCCAGTTCCGCAGCACCTCCGCACTTCCGGAGACCTCCAGGGAGGCAAAGACATGGGGATGGCGGCGAATCAGTTTGGAGATGATGTTTTCGAAAACATCGCCCAGAGAAAAGGCCCCCTCCTCTCGGGCCATTTGGGCGTGCAGGTAGATTTGGACCAAGAGGTCGCCGAGTTCTTCTCGCAGGCGCCCCATGTCCCCCTGGTCCAGGGCCTCCAGGGCCTCGTAGCACTCCTCCAGGAGGTGGTTGCGCAGCGTGGCATGGCTCTGTTCGCGGTCCCAGGGGCAGCCGTCGGGCCCGCGCAGCCGGGCGCAGAGCCACTCCAGGGTGGCACTCTCCCGCCGGGCCAGGAGGCGAGGGAGCGGTGGGACGTAGAGGGTGCAGAGGTGGTCCAGCACCTCGTTCCGGTCCAGTTCGTACAGCGGCCCCTCCCACACCGATTCCCGGTTGGGCACGCCGGCCGCCCGCACCACCTTCACCGGGTGTTCGTCGGGGTAATGTTCCATCAGGGCCAGTTTCACCGCCGAGGCCGTCATCCGGTCGTACAGTTGCGCCACCAGGAGGTCGCGGGTTGGGTCCAGCGGTGTCGGAGGGACAAAGGGCGAGTCGGACGCCGCCAGTTCCAGGGCGTCGTACAGTTGCAATCCCCGTTCCAGGGGGTCCAGCCCCAGGGCGGTACAGACCGGCTCCAGGAAACTCAGGCCGGCCACGATGCGCACGTCCGTCTTTCCCAGTCGCCGGAGGAGGAGGCGGGTGGTGGCCTCGGCCACCAGAGGATGCCCCGGCACGGCGTAGAGGAGCGGCCTTTCGGGGGCGGCCAGGAGGCGGGATACGATCGCCTCATAGACCTGGTCGAAGGTGCGTCCCGCCTCGTAGCACTCGTCCAGGGGGCGCAGTTCCAGGTGGTCCGGAAGGTGGGCGACGATCGGGTGGCGGGCGGTGCGCAGGTAGAGGACCCGGGCCCCTTCCAGGAGGTCCCAGGCCTCACGGGTCAGATGGTCCGGCTGGCCCGGCCCCAGGCCGATAACGATCATTCGAGGCGCCATAGCCGTTCTCCCGCACCGTCCCTGCTCAGCGCTGGGCCTGCAGCGCCCGCTCCACCGTCTCCCGGTCGGCGATGTCCAGGCGAATGAGCAGGTCGCCCAGGGAATAGTGCCGGCCGATGCGGGCCAGTTCCCGCTGCACGGAAAGCAGTGCCTCCACCTCTTCCATCCGCAGCGCCCCCATTTCCACCAGCGTCATCCCCAGGGGGGGTTGCTTTCGATGCCATGTCTCTTCCACTTTCTGTACCACGGTGGCAAAGTCTCCCGGCGAACGCAGCACCAGGACGTTTTCCGGCCCGGCCAGGGGAGCGCAGGAGAAGGGGAGCACCGGCACATCCAGGACCTGGGCCGTCCGGCAAAGGGCTTCCCAGGCGGGTGCCTGCTCAGGGCGAATCATCCCCAGGTCGGCCAGGAGGAGGACCGGAAGGTGCTGGGGAAGGACCTCCTGGGCCTGTTCCAGCGTGGAGGCCGGATGGACACGGTAGCCGGCCTCTGCCAGCAGATCGGCCAGGAGGGTGGCGATCGTCTGCCGATTTTCCAGAATCACAATATCCGGACGGATCGGCTTGTCTTCCATCGCCCACTCCGGCCATCAGGGGGCCGTGATCACGATTTCGGCCTGGGCGCGCATCTGCGTGAACCAGGACTGAAAAGCCAGGGCATCGGGGCGCATCCCCTTTTCCAGAACCTGGATGATGTGAAAGCCGAACTGGGTCTTTACCGGTTCGCTCCACTGCCCCACTTCCAGGGCGAAGGCGGCCTTCTCGAACGGCTCCACGGTCATCCCCCGGCCGATCCAGCCCAGGTCGCCGCCGTTCTTGCCGCTGGCCGTATCCCGAGATAGTTCCTGGGCCAGTTGGGCAAAGTCCTCGCCGGCCCTCAGCCGCTCCAGCACCCGGCGGGCTTCCTCCTCGGTGGCGACCAGGATGTGCCGGGCATGGACCTGCTCGCCCTGGCCGTAGCGTTCGGCCAGTTTCTCCACCCGCAGGTTCCCCCGGATAAACTCCAGGTACTCCTCGTAGGAGAGAAAACCGTTCTGTTCCAGGAGGGCTTCCCGACTTCCGGCCTGGGCTTCGTACTCCTGCGCCCGTGCCCGGACCTCGTCTTCGCTGATGGTGATGGGCGGCGCGCTCTGTCCGGGAGGGAACAGGCCCTCGGCGATCTGGCGGATGAGTTCCTGGTCCACGATGCGCTGGAGGGCTTCCTGCCGGGCCTGGGCCAGTTGTACGGCATTCTCCGGGGCATCCAGATCGACGCCAAGTTGCCAGCGATAGTAGGCCCGGGTGTGGCGCATCTCCCGATCCAGGTCCGCCTGGGTGAGCACCACGCCGTTGACCCGGGCCACTTCCTGGGGCGAAGGGGGCGGGCCGGCCGCCGTCTCCACCCGGCAGCCGGCACCGGCCAGAAGGACGGCCAGAACAACCAGGGTGAGAGCCATATGCCGCACGTTCATCGGTTGTCTCCTCCTGCTATACCATTTCGGCCCTCAGGCCGGCCCTATTGTACTATATCCCCTGGCGAACTGCAACCGCCCTGCCCCCTGAAGCGGCGCCCCGACGTTCCCCAAGAACGTTCCACGATCAACGGCTTCTCATTTCCAGGCCGGCGATTCAAAGGCCGAACGCCGCCGGTGTATGCTGACGCTCTGCACCAGCCCCAGGGCCAGGCAGGTGGAGAGGAGGGAACTCCCCCCGTAACTCACCAACGGCAGCGGCAGGCCGGTCACCGGCATCAGCCCCACGTTCATGCCGACGTTGACCAGGACTTGAAAGGCCAGGCCGCCGGCCACCCCGCAGGCGATCAGCCGGCCGAAGGCATCCCCCGCCCGGGCCGCCACCTGGAAGATCTGCCAGAGGAAGACCAGGAACAGGGCCAGGAGGGCCAGCGCTCCCAGGAATCCCAGTTCTTCGCAGACGACGGCGAAGATAAAGTCGCTGTGGCGCACCGGAAGAAAGTGCAACTGGCTCTGGATGCCCTGGCCGTAGCCCCGACCCAGCCACCCCCCCGAACCGATGGCCGTCCAGGCCTGCAGGATGTTGTAGCCGCCGCCCCAGAGGTCGCGGTAGGGGTCCAGGAAAAGGAGCAGCCGGGCTTTCTGATAGTCCTCCAGGAGGAAGCGCCAGGCCAGGAAGCCCAGAGGGAGGCTCAGGACGAGGAGGGCCAGGAGGTAGGCCGGCCGGACGCCGGCCGCCCAGACCATGGCCAGCCAGATCGCCGCCAGGACGGCCGCCGTGCTCAGGTCCGGTTGCCGGAAGATCAGAACCGTCGGCAGGAGGACGTGCAGGAGAGAAAGGAGAAAGGTCCCCAGGGAGCGGACCTGTTCGCCTCTGCGGGCCAGGAAAGCCCCCAGGGTGATGACCAGGAGAGGCTTGGCCAGTTCCGAAGGTTGCAGGTCAAAAAAGCCCAGGTCGAACCAGCGGACGGCTCCATAGGTCTGGCGGCCCAGGAAGAGGACCAGGGCCAACAGGGCCAGGTTGAGCCCGTAGAGGGGCCAGCGGACATACTCCAGATAACGGTAGTCCAGGCCGGCCAGGGCCAGGAGCAGGACCAGGCCGGCCGCGAGGTAAAGGACCTGGCGCAGGGGCAGGCCGGAAAGGCTCCAGCCCCCCAGAGACGTGCCCATCGTGGCGCTGTGAATCATGACCACGCCGAAGCCGGCCAGGATGAGCATCACGGCCAGCAGGGCAAAGTCAAAGTAGCGCCAGCGTTCGCCTAGCATCGTGGTACGCTCAACGGCCAACCGGTCCCCGAAAGTACTCGGCCAGCGCCTCCGGCCAGGGCCGCAGGCGGATGCCCAGGGCGGCGGCGGCAAAGTTGCGCAGGACGGCCCGGGGCGGCGGGGTCGAATCGCGCCGGTATTCGGCCAGATGGATCGGCCGGATGGGGACATGTTCTCTTCCGGCCAGACGCAGGATCTCCCGGGCAAACTCGTAACGGGAGCAGACCCCCTCGCCCACCAGGTGGTAGATGCCAAAGCGCCCGCTCTGGATCAGGCGAACCATGGCCTCCGCTAGGTCGGGGGCATAGGTCGGGCAGCCGAACTCGTCGTCCACCACGGTCAGTTCACCCGGTTCCTCGCTGCGGGCCAGGATTTTGGTGACGAAACTGTGCTTTCCGCCAAAGAGCCAGGAGGTGCGGACGATGTAGAAGCGCGGGCAAATCTGCTCCACATAGCGCTCGCCGACCCATTTGGAGTAGCCGTAGGGGTTGATCGGCCGGGGCGGGTCGTATTCCAGGTAGGGTTCGGCCCGGTCTCCCGGAAAGACCTCGTTGGTGCTCACATAGAGGAGCGTAGCCCCGACGGCCTGGCAGGCCAGGGCCACATTCTGGGTGCCCAGGGCATTGATGCGCAGGGCCCGCTCCGGGTCCCGGGCACAGCCGTCCACGTCGGTGTAGCCGGCCGTGTGAATCACCACCTCCGGCGATAGGGCGCGCAGGGTTTCCCCTAGCATCGGGTCGGTGATGTCGTGCTCGGGCAGGTCCAGGCCCAAGACCTCCTGCCCGGCCAGCGCCCTCTCCAGGGCGCTTCCCAGCTGCCCCCGTACACCGGTGATGACGACGCGCACGACCGCCCTCCGATCGCCCCCGGTCGGACCGGCCGGCCTGGAGGAGGGACCGGGCGACCGGGGATGCCCCCAATACCCCGGCTATGTGAAGCGCCGGTCCGGGACGACCCGATGGGATGCCGTGCACCCGGCCCCGGCGATGGGTGGATTCGGGCCTGGGGCTTCGCCACCGCCCATCATACCATAGGACGGCCGGCCGGGCAAACCGCGTCCCGTTTGACAAAATGGAACTTTTGTACTATAATAGAATGGGTGAAACTCCAGGAGGTAGGTCAGAAAGGAGGAAAGGATGGAAGACCGTTATGCGACCGTCCTGGTGGCCGTGTTGAAAAGCCCTCGGGACCTTCGGCTGGCCCAGGAGGAGGGCTGGTATCGCATCCCTCTGCGGCACATGCCCGCCCGGGGGAAAGAGGCCCGGTACATCGCCTTCTATCAACCCCGTTCCTTCGGGGCGGAAGGGGGGGCGATTCGGTACGTGGCTCCGGTGCTCGGCTGGGAAGTGGCGCGACGGCGAGAACTTTTGCCGGAGGAGGGAGACCACCCCAGGGCCGACGACCTGTACTTCCGGGTACGCCTGGGGATGCTCCGGCCGTTGCCGGTGCCGATTCGCAGCGGGCGGTGGCGGCGTTTTGCCTTTATCCTGACCCACTGGGGCCGGCTCTTCCAGGCCGGCGAAGTACGCGAACTGGTGCACGGGACCCGTTGGGAGGAAAGCCTCTGGAGGGCGTTGCGGCGGGCCGGCCTGCTGGCCTGAGGCGCAGCAGATGCGGGCTGCTCGTGTGCCGGCCCGCCCCCGGCAGGCCCCGGCGCCCTTACTCTCCGATGAGCACGTCCACCCGTTGCCAGAGGCGGCGGAGCCCCTCCTGCAGGCGCTCCGGGCGCAGGTAGAGGTCCTCCCGGAGGCGGGAGAGGTCGCGCTGGAGTTCGGCGATGGTATCCCGAAGGATTTCGCCGGCAAAGCGGCCGGCCTGCTCCAGCGTGGTGTACACGGCGATCAGTTCCCGCTCCACCTGCTTCATCTCGTTATCGGCCAGATAATCCTCGGCCCGCCGCAGTTCCTGAGAGGCCTTTAAGAGTTGCTGGCGGAAGAAAAGGAGTTGCAAGGCCTCCTGGACCTCCTGCCATTCCCGGGCCGATGGGGGGAGGGCGGCCGTCGGGCTGATTTCTGCCGTGGGGGAGGGCCTCGGGGTCGGGGTAGGCGAAGCGGGAGGGAGCGTCGGGGTCCGGGTCGGGGAGGGAGGGGGAGAGGGAGAGAGGGTTGGGGCAGGCCGGAGGTAGCGGTAGAGTTCCTGCATCCCCAGGTCCACGGCGGCCAGGAGCAGAAGGAGGAGCAGGCCCAGGCCCACGATCGGCCCGAGTCGCCTCCGCTGGGGCGCTGCGTTCAATCCGACCTCCCGCCTCTTTCCGGTTCTACTTGCGGACCTCCTGGGCCAGGAGGATGGCTGCGGCCACCTCGCGCATCGGCCGGCGTGTGTTCATGCTGATCTGTTGAATGCGGCGAAAGGCCTCGGCCTCGCTCAGCCCCTGGGTGTCCATCAGCACCCCTTTGGCCCGTTCCACCAGTTTGCGGGTCTCCAGGGCGTCGCGCAGGTCGGCCACTTCTTTCTGGAGTTGCTGGAACTCGCGGAAGCGGGCCAGGGCGATCTCGATGGCCGGCACCAGTTCGGCTTCCCGAAACGGCTTGACCAAGTAGGCCACCACGCCGGCTTCCCGCGCCCCTTCGATCAGTTCCTTCTGACTGTAGGCGGTGAGCAGGAGGACCGGGGCGATCTGTTCCTCGGTCAAGATTTTGGCCGCGCTCACGCCGTCCAGGCCGGGCATCTTGATGTCCATGATGACCAAGTCCGGGCGCAACTCCCGGGCCATGTGGACGGCGCTCATCCCGTCCCCCGCCTCGCCGACGACCAGATAGCCCAGGTGGGTCAGCATCTCCTTCAGGTCCATGCGAATGATGGATTCGTCATCGGCGATGACGATTCGGGTCGGTTCTACCATGCTTACCTCCACCGCAACACGTTCGGTTCTCCGCACCTGCCCTGAGTTTACGAGTCCTCGGAAGCCAGTGAGCACGGATATGAAATGGTCGGGGCGGCCCGATTTGAACGGGCGACCACCTGAACCCCATTCAGGTGCGCTACCAGGCTGCGCTACGCCCCGACGGTTTTCATTATACCAGAAAGAAGAAGGAGATGCAACTGGGCAAAAAACGGGGCCAGTGGCACTTGACAAAGCACACCCTGGAGAGTATAATAAACTTACGAGAGAGGGATTTCCCTCCATAGATAGGTGATACCTGGCTTTTTCTATCTTGCCGGCCGACATCCCTGAAGGCCCCGGCTACCGAAAGGAGGTGATGCCCAGGACCGTTTCTGAAGGAGGCTTTGGGGTTTTTGTTTTCTCAGGAGGTTCCCATGAACCACCACTGGTCCAAAGTGCTCATCGCCCTCCTCCTCCTCGCCCTGACCCTCACCGTCCTCCCGGCGGCCCTGGCCCAGAAGGCCGAGGGCACCGACAAGATCGAGCAGGCCCTGCTCGACAGGTTCGCCACCGAGGGCTCGGCCGATTTCATCGTCCGCTTCGCCGAGCAGGCCGACCTCTCCCCGGCCTACAAGATGAACTGGCAGGAACGCGGCGAGTTCGTCTACAACACCCTCTCGGAGACGGCCCGGCGCTCCCAGGCCCGGGCCCAGGCCCTCCTGGAAGGCCTGGGGCTGCGCTACCGGACCTTCATCGCCGGCAACGAACTCTACGTCTGGTCCGGCAACCTCCAGACCGCCAAGGCCCTGGCCAATCTCCCCGAAGTGGCCTTTATCCGCGCTCCCCGTACCTACCATATCGATCCCGTCATCTCCTCCGAACCGAAGGCTTCTCCCCAGGCCCTCGACTGGGGCATCGTGGACACCGGGGCCGATGATTTCTGGGCGACCTTCGGCATGCAGGGCCAGGGCATCGTCGTCTCCAACATCGACACCGGCGTACAGTGGGACCACCCCGCCCTGGACCAGGCCTACCGCTGCCCGGCCAACCCCACCGACCCCTCCTGCTGGTACGACCCCTCGAACATCTGCGGCGGCACGGTCTGCGATAACAACGGCCACGGCACCCACACCATGGGCACCATGGTCGGCGACGACGACCCTAGCCTCCCCTACCAGGTGGGCATGGCCCCGGACGCCCAGTTCATCATGTGTAAGGGTTGCGAGACCAACTCCTGCTCCGAATTTGCCCTGAACGCCTGCGCCGACTGGATGCTGGCTCCCGGCGGCAACCCGAACAACCGCCCGCATGTGGTCAACAACTCCTGGGGCGGCGGCGGCTGCGACGACTGGTATCTGGTCAAGGTCAACGCCTGGCGGGCGGCCGGCATCTTCCCGGCCTTCTCCGCCGGCAACAGTGGCTCCGGCTGTAACACCCTGGGCAGCCCGGGCGACTACCAGGAGTCGTTCGGCTCGGCCGCCCACGACTCCTCCCGTACCATCGCCGCCTTCTCCAGCCGTGGCCCTTCCTGCTTCGGCCACGACCCCTACACCAAGCCGAACATCTCCGCGCCGGGCG
>JBMFNL010000005.1:0-73005 GCA_049970175.1 Chloroflexia bacterium | reverse complement strand
AGGGGGAGTTTGAGGGGGACGGGTAGGGGCCGGCCGATGGCCGGCCCTCCCCCTCAACGGGGGGTGCGGGGGGCAGGAGCCCCCCGCAAGAGGCCGGCTTCCCGCGACGGGCGGGTGGGATCGAACGGCCTCAGCATAGGCCAGCGGCCGATTCCCATCCCCAAGAGCCGGCTTCCCGCGACGGGCGGGTGGGAGGCGGTCGGGCCGGCCGGGGGCTCCGCCTCCCATATTCTCGGGGATATGGGGAAGTACCCACCCCGTTACCTGCGGGCCGCCTGCTCGCCGCGCAGGATGTGGGACAGGAATTGCCGGGTACGCTCCTCTTTCGGGCAGGTAAAGATCTCCTCCGGCGGCCCCATCTCGGCCCATTGGCCGCTGTCCATAAAGATCACCCGATCGGCCACGTCCCGGGCAAAGTGAATCTCGTGGGTGACCACGATCATGGTCATGCCCTCGTTGGCCAGCCGCTCCATAACCTCGATGACCTCGGCAATGAGTTCGGGGTCCAGGGCCGAGGTGGGTTCGTCAAAGAGCATGATCTTGGGCTCCATCGCCAGAGCCCGGGCAATGGCCACCCGCTGCTGCTGGCCTCCGGAAAGCCGGGAGGGGTATTCGTCGCGCTTGGCCGAAAGGCCCACCCACTCCAGGAGTTGCTCGGCCTTGGCGATGGCCTCTTCCCGGGGCATCCTCTTGACGGTGATGGGGGCCTCGATGATGTTCTCCAGGGCCGTCATATGCGGGAACAGGTTGAAATGCTGAAAGACCATCCCCACCCGCATCCGTAGCGGCCGGATATAGTGCCGGTAGGAGGAAGGAGGCCGATCGGCCTCGATGCGCACATCCTCGATCTCGATGGTGCCGGCCGAGGGCTGCTCCAGCAGGTTCAGGCAGCGTAGGAAGGTGCTCTTGCCCCCGCCCGAAGGCCCGATGATGACGACCACCTCTCCCGGCATGACATCCAGGTCCACCCCGCGGATGACGTGCAAGGGGCCGAAATACTTGTGCAATCCCCGTACCTTGATGATCGGCTCGGCCATTTATCTCCTCTCGCTGCGGGCCATATATTCCTCCAGTTTGCCCTGCAGAAACTGAAAGACGACCGTCAGCACCCAGTAAAACGCGGCGGCGATCATAAAGGTCTCGATGGAACGGAAGTACTGCCGGCCGATCTTCTGTGCCCGATAGGTCAGTTCCCAGACGCTGAAGACCGAGACCAGCGCCGAGTCCTTCATCATGGCGATGAACTCGTTGCCGATGGGCGGGATGACGATGCGAAAGGCCTGGGGCAGGACGATGCGCCGAAAGGTCTGGGTCGCCGTCATGCCCAGGGCCTGGGCCGCCTCGTGTTGCCCCTTGCCGATGGCCTGGATGCCGGCGCGGAAGATCTCGGTCATGTAGGCCCCGTAGTTGACCCCCAGGGCCAGCACACCGGCCAGTTCTGCCGGAAGCGTGATGTTGAGCCGGGGCAGGCCCAGGTACCAGATGTAGAGTTGCACAAGGAGGGGAGTTCCCCGAATCAGGGAGACGTAAAAGCCGGCGATGCCGTTGAGGACAGGGTTATGGGAGAGCCGGCCCAGCGCACCGATGAGCGCCAGCACCACGGCCAGGCTGATGGAGGCGGCCGAGAGCCAGAGGGTGATGCCGGCACCTTCCATAATGAACTCGAAAAAGTGCCCCATGAAGGGGACGTTCAGGTTAAAGCCCTTCAGAATCGAGTACAGCACCAGGATGATGGTCAGCCAGACGGCGGCGACAAAGATGCCAAAGCGCAGTCGCTGCGTCCGGCGGACGGCCATGAGTTGCTGGGCCAGCGGCAGGCCATGGGGTGCCTCGTAGCACAGCGCCACCGGCTCCCGCATGAGGAGCATGATTTCCCCCCCATACCAGGCGGCTACCACGATGAGCGGCCAGGTCACCTGCAGGCCCAGGTCCCAGGGCAGGGTGTAGGAACGGATGCCGCCAAGGGGCAGGAGGAAAGCGGTGAGGATGGGGACGAGCAGGATCAAAATGCCCAGGAGGTAGAGGCTGATGGCCAAGAGGTGTCCCCATCCCCGCATCCGGGCCATCGCCCAGGCGAAGAAGAGGCCCAGGAGACCGCTCCCAAACATCCACCAGGTAACGATGTCCCCCCACAGGGGGGCCAGTCCCACCCGCGTCCACACCATATGGGTCTGGGAACGGTTCACCGTTTCCCAGGAACGCACCGTCCCGTCGTCTCCGGCGGTGTAGAGGATGGTGGGCTCGTGGCCAAAGGCCACCCCGGTCACCGTGCCCAGGTGTCCTTCATAGTTGATGACGGTCTGGCTGGCCGGCCGGCCGTTGAGCGCCTTGGCATCCTGGCTGCCGGAGAGGAAGGAGGTGCCGTCCTGGTTAAAGGCCACCCGTACCACCGGAGCCCAGTGGGCCTCCGTGGTGCCGGCCACCATCCCATCCTCCAGGTTCCAGAAGATGAGGAGCGTGTCGCTCCCTCCCGAGGCCAGCAGCCGGCCGTCCGGGCTAAAGGCCAGGGCGATCACCGCGCCCCGGTGCCCCTCCCAGCCCTCCTGGGTCGCCGCATTGCGCCAGTAGCCCTGGAGCACCTGCGGGGGCCGGCTTCCTTCTACCTCCTGAATCAGGATACGGTTTCCCTCCCCAATCGCCAGGAGCGTGCCGTCGGCGTTCAGGGCCACCGCACCCCGATGCCCCCCGCCGGCCGCCACCTCCCGCATCACCGCCCCCCATCCCACATCCCACAGCCGGACCACCCCGCTTGCGCCCAGCACGGCCAGCACCCGGCCGTCGGCACTCAGGGAGGCATCCCGGACCGGTTCGCCCTCCGGAAGGGCCCGGGTGATCCGGCCGCTCGCCACATCCCAGAACAGAATCGTCCCATCCTCGCAGACCCCGAGGAGCGTCCGTCCGTCGGGCGTGAAGCCGACCCGCAGCACCGGGCTGCCCGGGCCCGGGAGCGTGCGCATCGTCCAGTCGTTCGTATCCCACAGGCGCGCCGTCCCATCCCGGACGGCGGCGGCCAGGAGCGGGGCGCCGGGGCTGACGGCAATATCCTGCACCGCGCCGGTCACCTGGAGGCGAAGGGGACTGCCGGCCCAGCAGGAAACGGCGTAGAGGAGGCTGAGCAAAGCGGTGAGGACCATCAGGGCCAGGGACAGGAGGACCGGCTTCGGAAGGGTCAGGAACGCCCCCAGATCGGGCCGCCGGTTGCGGTGCCGTCCTCCGGCCGGCTTCTTGGAGCCAGTGGGTCTAGCCAACGAGCAACCTCCTGGTCAGCATGCACGATAGCCGTTTCTTCCCCTTGCGACAGCGGTCCTGTCCCCTATCCCCCATCACCGGATACCGGACGGGGTGGGGGCGGCCGGCAGCGTCACCCCCACCCCAGACCCCGGTTACGACACGATGCCCCGGCACGGACGCTCAGGGCATGATCTTCTTGGTGATGTCGATGCCGTACCACTTCAACGAGAGTTGGGTCAGGGTGCCGTCGGCGTGCATGGCGGCGATGATCTCGTTCAGTTTGGCCAGCATCTTGGAAGAGGGTCCCCGGCTCTTGTCCAGGGCAAAGGCCAGCGGCTCGTAAAAGGCCGGTGTGCCGATGATCTTGATCGGCACGCCCTTGTTGATGGCCTCCTGCAACGTCGGCTGGGCCGACATCACCGCATCCAGCCGGACCCCATCGCCCAAGGCCAGGTCCTGGATGGCCTCGGCGTCGGTGGAGTAGGGCTTGAGGACGGGATTCTTCGGCGGATCGTACAACTGCTTTTCGCCGACGATCTTGAGTCGCCCGCTCAGATAGGCCTCGTAGGTGGTGGCCGTGCCAAAGCCGATCCGCTTGCCGGCCAGGTCCTCCGGCTTGGTGATGGTGGTATTGTCCTTGTGCACGGCGAATGAGGCCGGGGTGTAATAGTAGGGGTCGGTGAACCAGAGGACGGCCTGGCGGTCCTCCGTGATGGTCATGGAGCCGATGCTCAGGTCCCAGCGGCCGCCCCAGTTGCCGGCGGTGATCAGGTCCCAGTCGGGAGTGACGAACTCCAGTTTGACGCCCAGCCGCTTGGCCACCTCCTTGGCCACGTCCACGTCAAAGCCGTCCAGTTCGCCCTGCTCGTTGAGGAAACTCTGGGGAGCGTAGTTGGGGTCGGTGGAGACGACGATCTTGCCGGCCGCCAGGACCTGGTCCAGGAGGTCTGCCGGGCCGGCCGGGGTTTCCGGTGCCTTGGTCTCCTGCGGTCCGCAGGAGACAAAAACGGCCAGCATCGCCAGAAGAAGCAGCCCGAAGAGCACACGTTTGCCCAACATGGTTTTCCTCCTCATGCTCAGATTGGCCGCTGCTCCAGATCTTGCCCTCGCGCACCTCCTTGTTTTCCTATATCGGCCGGGCCGGGTACTCTCGGCCCGGTCATCCCATCCAAACGGCAAGTTTATTATACAGGAACACCCCTTCCCCGTCAAGGCCCGCGTCGCATTGTATTCCCATAGTCACGAAGTGGGGCAACCTCCCCAAATTTAGGCGAACATTTGTTTCATAGTGGGGGAAACGGCCTACTACAAGGGCTAGTTTTATAAATTCGTCCCAAAATTGCCTCTTTACCCCCCTTGATTTTTTCCAAAAAAGGTGTATAATGGTGACGATGGGGGAAAAGTGGGGAGAAGTGGGGAATATCCGAGGGCCGCAACCGAATACCGGGCGCGGCGGTAGACCGAAAGGACACCGAGATGTTTCTGGGCGAATATCGCCACAGCCTCGATGCCAAAGGCCGGCTGGCCATCCCCGCCCGCTTCCGGGCCGAACTGGAAAAGGGGCTGGTCATCACCCGGGGACTGGACCCTTGTTTGCACATCTACCCCAAAGAACAATGGGAACCGCTGGCCGAGAAGTTGAGCAACCTGCCGGTGAGCGAACCGGCCGTGCGCGCCCTGCGCCGCAACTTTTTCACCGGGGCCTTTGCCTGTGAAATGGATAAGCAGGGCCGCATCCTCATCCCGCCCGCTCTGCGCCAGTACGCCGGCCTCGACGGCGACGTCGTCATCGCCGGCCTCAATACCTATATCGAAGTCTGGTCCGTCGTGCGCTGGGAGCAGGAACTCCCGCGCTTCGAGGCCGGGGCCAGTTCCCTGGCCGAACAACTGTCCAACTTGGGCATCGTTTTCTGACGGTAGCCGAGGGTTCGCCCCCGTGCCTGCACTTTACGAACATATGCCGGTGCTCTACCAGGCTGTCCTGGAGGCCCTCTCCCCATCCCCCGGGGGCCGCTATGTGGATGCCACCGTCGGCACCGGGGGGCACGCCGCCGGCATCCTGGAACATAGCGCCCCCGACGGCCGCCTGCTGGGGCTGGACCTGGACCCCCAGTCCCTGGAAGTGGCCGGCCGGCGGCTGGCCCCCTTCGGGGAGCGCGTCATCCTCCATCGGGGCGATTATGCCGAACTGGCGGATACCGTCCGCCGCTTCGGCTTTGCCCCGGTCCAGGGCGTGCTCTTCGACCTGGGGGTCTCCTCGCTCCAACTGGGCCGGCCGGAGCGCGGCTTTTCCTTCCAGGCCGACGGGCCGCTGGATATGCGCTTTGACCCGACCATCGGGGAAAGCGCTGCCGAACTCCTGGCCCGCCTGGAGGAAGAGGAACTGGCCGACATCCTCCGGCGCTACGGCGAGGAGCGCCAGGCCCGGCGCATCGCCCGGGCCATCGTCCAGGCCCGCCAGCGCGGCCGGCCGATCCAGCGTACCGGAGAACTGGCCCGCCTGGTCGAGAAGGTCCTCGGACGGGGCAGGACGCGCATCCATCCGGCTACCCGCACCTTCCAGGCCTTGCGCATCGCCGTCAACCGGGAACTGGAGCGGCTGTCGGAGGGTCTGGCCCAGGCGGTGGAGATTCTGGCTCCAGGAGGACGCCTGGCGGTGATCTCTTTTCATTCGCTGGAGGATCGCCTCGTCAAAAACCTGATTCGGCGCGAGGAAGGCCGGTGCGACTGGCCGGCGGAGATGCCGGTGGAGGCCTGTCCGTACCTCCGGCCGGCCGGACCGCCCCGGCCCTGCCGGGCCCGTCGGGGCCTGGCCTGCGCCCGGCCGGCCCGGCTGCAGGCCCTCGGCCGGGTCATCCGGCCGGAAGCGGAGGAAATCGCCCGCAATCCCCGCGCCCGCAGCGCCCGGCTGCGCGTGGCCGAACGCCTCTAGGAGCCGCCCGGGGCGCTACCCGCCGGTGCCGGGGCCCATGGCCCCGCCCGAAGGAGGAAAAAATGGCCGTCCAAACCCGACACTTGCGGCCGCTCTGGCAGGCCCGGATTCGACGGGCCATCCTGCCCCGCTACTTCCGCCTGAGCGGGAAGGCCTTCTTCCTGCTCATCGTCCTGGCCGCCTCGCTCCTGGCCCTTCTGGCCCTGGCCCAGACCGGCCGGGTGGTCGCCGTGGCCTGGCAACTGCGAAGGCTGCAACAGGATAGGCAGGAACTGCTCTGGCAGCGCGAAGCCTTGCTCCGCCAGATCGCTGAGGCCGTCCATCCGGCCCAGGTGGAGCGCTGGGCGCTGGAGCACGGCATGGAGCCGATGGGGCCGGAGGACCAGGTCTTTATCCCCATGGCTCCGGAACGGCTCTCCCAGGGAAACCGTTCGGAACCCGCCCTGGCCGTGCAACCGTAAGAAGAGGAAATCGCCATGCTGGAATTCACCCTGCAGGCCCGCCGCCGAACCCTGGCCGTCATCGTCCTCCTTTCCCTGCTGGCCCTGGCCCTCTTCGGCCGGCTCCTGGACCTGCAGATCGTCCACCAGGCGGAGATGGCGGCATGGGCTGAGGAAGAGATTCAAAAGTCAGAAAGGTTTCTTCTTCGCGCCCGTCGGGGGCATATCTTCGATACCCAGGGCCGGCCGCTGGCCTTGAGTGAGAAGAGTTATGCCCTCTGGGTCGACGGCTCCATCTTCGACGGCACCCCGGCGGCCAAGGCCGAGGTCGGCCGGCTCTGCACGGCGCAGGACCGGGATGTCCTGGCCCAACTGATGGCCGGCCAGGCCACCGGTACCTACCGCTGCGCCTATTTTCTGGACCCGGCCAGGATCGAGAGCCTGGAGCAGGCCGTCCAGAACGGAGAACTGGCCGGGGTTACCCTCCTCGTGGAACCGAAACGCTACTACCCCTACGGCGAAATCCTGTCCCCGGTGTTGGGCTGTCTGCAAAGGACGGATGACCCCCGGAGCAACCTGAGCGGCGAGTTCCACGGCGCCTGGGGCATCGAAGCCTCCTGCGATCGCTGGTTGTACGGGACGGATGGGTGGGTCAGTAAGGAACGGGACCCCCAGGGGAACCCTATCCCCATCGGGACCTACGAAGAACAGCCCCCGGTGGACGGTGCCGATGTCACGCTGACCCTGGACCTGGACATCCAATACATGGCCTACCGCCGGCTGGTCGAAGCCGTCCAACGTTGGGAGGCCCGCCGAGGGGACATCATCGTTCTGGACCCCCGGAGCGGGGCCATCCTGGCCCTGGCCGCCTATCCCTCCGTGGATACCAACCGCCTGGACGAGTGCACGACCGAGGCCTGCCGGGCCCTCCTCTTCAGCACCACGCCGGCCACGCTCTACTATGAACCGGGTTCGACGATGAAGGTTCCGACCCTCGCCATCGCCCTGGAGGAACACGTCGTCGGTCCGGACACCGTGCTGACCTATACCACCACGACGCTCTACGACGTTCCCGTAAACAACTGGAACTACCAGTTCTATCCGGAAGAGTCGCTGACCGATATCCTCCTGCATTCCTCCAACATCGGCGCGGCGCATGTCGGCGTGCGCATTCCTCCCGTGCTCTACTACCGTTACCTGGAGCGCCTGGGGTTGGGCCGGCCGACGGGGGTGGAACTGCCCGGCGAGGAGGAACGTCCCTTCCGCCGGCCCGACGTTCCCGGAAGCGGCTGGACCCGCTCCGACCAGGTGGCCAATTCTTACGGCCAGGGCATCGCCGTCACCCCGCTTCAACTGGCCAGCGCCATCGGCGCGGTGGCCAACGGGGGCAACCTCATGCAGCCGTACATCATCCAGGCCATCGGAAGAAACGGCGTGATCACCCCCACCGTGCCGGTCCTGCGGGAGCACATCTTCCATCCGGAAACTTGCCGCCACGTGACCGAGATGATGGTCGCCGTCGGCGATACCCGGGGGCAGGACGGCGGCCCGCTCATTCCGGGCTACCGGGTGGCCGTCAAAACGGGAACGGCCAAAATCCCGGACCTGGTATACGGCGGCTATGAGGAAAATCGTACCATCGCCTCGACCGTGCTCTACGCGCCGGCCGACGACCCCCGCTTCCTGATTCTGGTGCGTATCGAAGGCGACCGCCCCGTTGTCCTATGGGGAGAAGAGGCCGCCCTGCCGGTGGCGGCCGGCCTGGCCGAATTTCTCATCACCTACCTGCACATCCCGCCCTCGACCGTGGAGAGCGGGATACCCTGAGGTTGACGATGTGGACGCTGGCCGATCTCCTGGCCACTTACGGCCCGTTGGAGACCTCTTCCGGAGAGGAGGAGACGATCTTTTCCGGGGTCACCATTGACTCGCGGCAGAGCATCCCCGGCGGGCTCTTCGTCGCCCTGCCTGGGGAACGTTATGACGGCCACGACTTTATCCCCGAGGCCCTGGAACGGGGCTGCCGGGGTGCCCTGGGGCGCCGGGATCGCCTGCCTTTGGGGCGGCGGGCCGGCCTCCCCGTGCGCGTCTACGAGTGGGACGGGGAGAGGTGGCTGCGCTCCGGTCCGCAGGAGGCCCCGGCCGTCCTGGTGCTCGTTCCCGAGACGCTGGAGGCCCTGCAGCGCCTGGCCGCCCGATGGCGGAGGCGCTTTTCTCCCGTCGTCATCGGGGTGACCGGCAGCGTGGGCAAGAGCACCACCAAGGAACTGATCGCCGCCGTCCTGAGCCGGGGGCGGCGCGCCCTGAAGAGCGAACGGAGTTATAACAACGAAATCGGACTTCCCCTGGCCCTGTTGGGGCTGCGCCCCGAACACGAGGTCGTCGTCCTGGAGATGGGCACCTACGGCCCGGGCGAGATCGCCCACCTGGCCGAAATTGCCCGTCCCCACATCGGCGTGGTGACCAACGTCTCCCATTCCCACCTGGAGCGTATGGGGACGCTGGAGACGATCGCCCGGGCCAAGTCCGAACTGCCGGCCGCCCTTCCCCCCGACGGCCTGGCCGTCCTCAACGGCGATGAGGCGCTGATTCGGGATATGGCCGGGGTCACCCGGGCCGCGGTCCTTTTCTACGGTTTGGGCCAGGATTGCCACTACCGGGCCGAGGAGGTCGAAAGCCGGGGGCTGGAAGGCATTGCCTTCACCCTGGAGGCCGGGGGCGAGCGGCGCCGGCTGCGCTGCGCCCTGCCCGGCCGGCACAGCGTCTACACCGCCCTGGCGGCCGCCGCCGTGGGACGACATCTGGGCCTTTCCTGGGACGAGATCGAGGCGGGCCTGCTGGATACCTCAGCCCAGATTCGTCTCCTGGCCGTGCCGGCCGCAAACGGGGCCACCCTCCTGGACGACACCTACAACGCCAGCCCCACCTCCTGTCGGGCGGCCCTGGAACTTCTTTCCGAACTGCCCGGGAGGAAGGTGGCCGTGCTGGGCGATATGCTGGAACTCGGCTCCTACGAGGAAGAAGGCCACCGCCAGGTGGGATACTGGGCCGCCGAAGTAGTCGAAGAACTCTTCCTTTTGGGCCGGCGTGCCCGACGCATCGGGGAAGCCGCCCTGGAACGGGGGATGCCGGCCGGCCGGGTGCACTTTGCCCGGGAGCGCGAAGAGGTGATACGGATGCTCCGCGAACGCCTGCGGCCGGGAGACATTGTCCTGGTCAAAGGCTCACGGGCCATGGAAATGGAACATATCGTCGCCGCCCTGCGGCAGAAGGAGGACTGATGCCTCTGCGGCCGATGCTGGCCCTGGAGATGTCCCGCGCGCTGGTCCAGGCCGCGGTCGCCTTCCTGATCACGGTGATCTGGGGCGGCTGGCTGGTGCGTTTCCTGCGCCGGCGGGGCATCGGCAAAAAGATTCGGGAGGACGGGCCCAAAGAGCACCAGCGCAAGGCCGGCACCCCCACCATGGGCGGGCTGATGATCACCCTGACGGTGGCCGCGGTCACGCTGGCCCTCAACCTGCGGCCCTCGATGCTCCTCCCGGTCGGGGTGATGCTGGGCTGTGGCCTCCTGGGCGCGGCCGACGACCTCTTCAACCTGGTGGGCCGGGCCGGCCACGGCCTGCGGGCCCGGGTCAAGTTCGCCTGGCTCTTTGGCATCTCCCTGGCTGCGGGCTTTATGCTCTGGTCGTCGGATTACCTGGGCCCCACCCCCACCTACTTTCCCTTCCTGGGCAACCTGGAGCCCTGGCTGGGCCGGCCCTATATCTACATCCCCATCGCCACGATCTGGATTCTGGGCTTTGCCAACGCCGTCAACCTAACCGACGGCCTGGACGGCCTGGCCGGAAGCACGGCCGGCCTGGCCTTTGCCGCCTACGGTGCCATCGCCTACTTCCAGGGGCAGGACTACCTTTTCCCCTTCTGTTTCACCATTGTCGGCACCCTCCTGGCCTTTCTCTGGTACAACGCCCCACCGGCACGCGTCTTCATGGGCGATACCGGCAGCCTGGCCCTGGGAGCCACCCTGGGCGTCGTGGCCCTCATGTCCTGGCAGTGGATCCTGCTCCCGCTCATCGGCATCGTCTTCGTGGCCGAGACCGCCTCGGTTATCCTCCAGGTGATCTATTTTCAATATACGAAACGGCGCTACGGCGAAGGCCGGCGACTCTTCCTGATGAGCCCGCTCCACCACCACTTTGAACTCGCCGGCTGGTCGGAGACGCAGATCGTCGCCCGTTTCGCCATCATCGGCATGGTGGCGGCCATGGTGGGAATCGCCCTGGCCCTGGCATAGGAGACGTTTGCACGTTGGTACGTTACACGTTGGCGCATTGAAGCGATGGAGAGCGAGATGGCTGCGAAAACGTTGCGTAAGGACCCCTGGAAGGAACTCTCCTCCCGAAAGGGCACCCGCCATGTGGACCTGCGGGAGGTGCTGGAGGAACTGGCCGTAGAGCAGGGCGAGGGCTTCAAGAAGGACCTGCTCCGGCGGGTCAACCGGCTGATGCGGACGCGCTGAAGGCGACAGGTGGGTGAACGGTGGACCTGAAAGGGAAAAGGGCGCTGGTGATGGGGCTGGGCCTGCACGGAGGCGGGGTCGGCATGGTGCGCTTCCTTCTCCGCCAGGGCGCCCACGTCACCGTCACCGACCTGCGCACGGCGGAGGAACTGGCCCCGGCCCTGCGCGAACTGGCCGGCGAACCGGTGGAATACGTCCTGGGGGAACACCGCCTGGAGGATTTTCGCTGGGCCGACCTGGTGGTGCGCAACCCGGCCGTGCCCCGCGATTCGCCCTATCTGGAGGAAGCCCGCCGGAGGGGGATCCCGGTGGAGATGGAGATGACCCTCTTTTTCGACCGCTGCCCCGGCCCCATCCTGGGCATAACCGGCACCAAGGGCAAAAGCACCACCACCGCCCTCCTGGGCGAAATGCTGCGCCGGCGCTTCCCCGATACGGTCGTGGCCGGCAACATCCGCGTCTCCGCCCTGGAGGCCCTGCCTCGAATCGGCCCGCAGACGCCGGTGGTGCTGGAACTTTCTTCCTGGCAACTGGAGGGGCTGGGCGAAAAAGGCCGGTCGCCCCACATCGCCGTCGTGACCAACCTCTCCCCGGACCATATGAACCGTTACCGCTCCTGGGAGGACTATGTGGAGGCCAAACGGGCCATCTACCGCGCTCAGCGGCCCGACGACCTGCTCGTCCTCAACGCCAACGACCCGACGGTGCGCGACTTTGCCCGGGATGCGCCTTCCCGGGTGGCCTGGTTCGGACTTGGGCTGCGCCGGCGAGGAGGCGCCTTCCTCACCATGGACGGGAAGCGGCTGCCGCCCGGAGCCGGTGCCGCCCTGATCGCCCGGCGGCAGGTTTGCTGGGCCCATCCCGACGGTGCGCTCCGGCCGATCTGCCCCCTGGCCTCCATCCGCCTGGTCGGCCGGCACAACCGGGAGAACGTCCTGGCGGCGACGGCGGCGGCCTGCCTCTACGGCCTCTCCCCGCAGGAAGTGGCCGAGGCCCTGGCCGCCTTCCCCGGCCTGCCCGACCGGCTGGAGGTGGTGCGCGTGCTGGACGGCGTGACCTATATCAACGATACCACCAGCACCGCCCCGGCCTCCACCATCGCCGCCCTGGAGGCGTTGGAAGGCCCCCTCATCCTGATCGCCGGCGGCGCCGACAAGGGCCTGGACTATACGGAGATGGCCGCCGCCGTCGCCGCCCGCGCCCGGGCCGTCCTGCTCCTGGAAGGCACGGCCACCGCCAGACTGGAAGAGGCCCTCCGGAAGGCCGGGGCCGGCCCGCTCATCGCCGGACGTTTCGACGACCTCCGGGCCGCCGTGCGCCGGGCCCACGCCTTGGCCCACCCCGGCGATCGCGTGCTCCTTTCGCCCGGATGCGCCTCCTTCGGCCTCTTCCGCCACGAATTCGAACGCGGCGAACGCTTCCGCGAAGCCGTCCACGAACTCGAACACGCAACACGCAACACGCAGGAGACCTGACATGACCCCCCGCCGTCCAGCAGAAAAACGCACCGAACGGCCCTCCGTGCCCCGTCGGACCTTCCGGCCGGCCGGAACACCGCCAGCGGCTCCCCGCCCTCCGGCCGCAGGGAGAAACGAGGCCGACGGCCGCGGAAACGCCCTTTCGTCGGATGACTTCCGGGGCCTCTGGCCCTCCCTGGGCTCCTGGCGCGAGGCCCTGCGCTCACCCCGTCCCGGACCTCCGGACCACTGGCTGCTGGTGATCGTCGGATCCCTCACCCTGCTGGGCCTGGTGGTGCTCTATAGCGCCAGTTTCGTGGTCTCTACCGAGCAGACCGGCAATCCGGCGACCTACCTGGGGCAACAACTGCTCTGGCTGCTCCTCGGGCTGGCCGGAGGCCTGGTCGCCATGCGGGTGGACTATCGTTTCTGGCGGCGCGTCAGCGTCCCCGGGATGGCCGTCATCCTCCTGCTTTTGATCGCCGTGCTGGTGTTGCCCTCTCCCCTGGTGGAAGAGCGTAACGGAGCCCGGCGCTGGTTCTCCCTGGGCGCGCTCAACTTCCAACCCAGCCAGGCGGCTTTCCTCGTCTTCGTGGTCTATATCGCCGACTGGCTTTCCAAACGCGGCCAGAAACTGCGCCATGTGACCTACGGCCTGGTGCCCTTTGCCGTTATCCTGGGGCTCCTGGCCGGCCTGATTCTCCTGGAGCCGGATATGGGCACGGCCTCCGTCCTGGTCCTGGTGGGAGGCGTGGTCTTTCTGGTGGCCGGCGCCGACCTGAAACACTTTACCCTGGCCGGCCTGCTGGCCGGAGGAATCTTCTTTCTCCTGGCCCGCATCGCCCCCTACCGCTGGAACCGCCTGATCGCTTTTCTGGACCCCACGGCCAGCCCCCACCTGAGGCACAACCTGATCGCCCTGGGCTCGGGCGGACTCTTCGGAATCGGGTTGGGCCAGGGGCGACAAAAGTTCTCCTGGCTGCCTTCAGCCTACACCGACAGCATCTTTGCCGTGATCGGGGAAGAAATGGGCCTGCTGGGCTGCCTACTCATCGCCGGCCTCTTCCTCTGGCTGGCCTACCGGGGCTATACCATCGCCATCCACGCCCCCGACCGCTACGGGATGCTCCTGGGAGTGGGCATCACCACCTGGCTTTCCTTCCAGGCGCTCATCAACATGGCCTCGACGGCCAGTCTCCTGCCCTTTAGCGGAATGACCCTGCCCTTGATCAGTTATGGCGGTTCCTCCCTGGTCTCCTGTATGACCGCTATCGGGCTGTTGCTCAACATTTCCTGCCACAGAAAGAGGGAAGATGCGCGTGTTGATCTCTGGCGGGGGGACTGGTGGACACGTCTACCCCGCCCTGGCCGTCATCGCCGCCCTGCCGGGGCCTAGCCAGGTCCTCTACACCGGCAGCGAAAGCGGCATGGAAAAGCACCTGCTCCGGGAAACGGAGGCCCAGGTCTCCTTCGCCACCGTCCCGGCCGCGGCGCTGCGCGGCCGCGCCCCCTGGACGCTGCTGCGCAACCTGGTCATCCTGGCCCGGGGCACGCGCCTGGCCCTCCGTCTGGTGAAGGACTTTGCCCCCGAGGTTGTCCTGGTCACCGGCGGCTACGTCAGCATCCCCGTGGGGCTGGCCGCCTGGAGGAAGCGGGTGCCGCTCCTGGTCTACCTGCCCGACGTCGTGCCGGGGCTGGCTGTCCGTTTCCTGGCCCGCCTGGCCACGCAGGTAGCTACCTCCACCCCCGACGCCGCCCGCTACCTGCCCCGGGATAAGGTGGTGGTCACCGGTTATCCGGTGCGGCCGGCCCTCTTCCAAACCGACCGCCGGTCGGCCCGGGCCCACTTTGGCTTTTCCGAGGAGGAACGGGTGGTCCTCATCTACGGCGGAAGCCGTGGGGCCCGCGCCATCAACCTGGCCGTGGCCCAGGGGCTTCCCGAATTCCTCCGACGCGCCTCTCTCATCCACATCTGCGGCCAGGCCGGAGACGAGGCCGTGCTCCGGGAACGCGCCGCCGGCCTGCCGGAAGACCTCCGGTCCCGCTATCGCCTCTATCCCTACCTCCACCAGGAGATGCCGGCCGCCCTGGCCGCCGCCGACCTGGCCATCTGTCGCGCCGGCGCCTCCATCCTGGGCGAACTGCCGGCCGTGGGACTTCCGGCCATCCTCGTGCCCTACCCGTACGTCCACCAGGAGGAAAACGCCGCCTTCCTGGTCCGCCACGGTGCCGCCGTCCGGGTGCCCAACGCCCGGCTGCGGGATCGCTCCGGCCGGCCCGAACCCACGCCCCTCCTCCAGGCCCTGGACGAGGTCCTGGAGACACCTTCCCGCCTGGCCCGGATGGCCCAGGCCTCCCGCCGACTGGCCCGCCCGGAGGCCGCCCGAGCCCTGGTGGAGGTGTTGCAGGCGCTGGCCGAGAGGGGGTCGGACCGGCCGCCCATCGAGGTGGGAAGATGAGCACATTTTTCCGACTTCTGGATGGAGAACTGGTCATCACCCGCTGGGGATTCCTGCTCCTCTTTGCCCTGCCCACCGGCATCATCGGCCTCCGGCGCGGCTGGCAGGAAGAGGGCTATACCGCCATCGGCCTGGGCATCATCATCACCACCCTGGGCCATCGCTTCGGCGATTTCCTCATCTTCCTGCTCAACCGCATCGTAGATGCCTTCCGCATCGGGGCCTCTATCGTCATCGGCACGTCCCCGCCTTCCCCCGGCCCGGACCTGATCCCGACGGACAGCCTGTGGGCCCAGGCCGGTGCTTTCGCCCTCATGACCCTGGTGGCCTACCGGGCCGGCACCATCCTGGGGCGGAGACGCGGCATCGGCCTGCTGGGACATGTGGGCGGGGGGCTCTTCGGCCTCCTGAACGGAACGCTGATCCTGGCCCGCGTCCTGGAACTCTTTCAGCCGCTGGAGGAGGAGACCCATTGGGCCCCACCCGATATTACCATCGAAAAGTTCCCCTCCAGCACGCTCGGCAACATCACCTGGGCGGCCATCGGGGGAGGCATCGCCCTCCTCCTCCTCATCGCCTGGCTCTACCGCCGCCGGGCCCGGGAGTGAACGATGGTGCAGGACGAAGGGTTGCGCGGCGACGAAACCTTCCATCTGGTGGGCATCGGCGGAGTCGGGATGAGCGCCATCGCCCGGGTGCTCCTGGAACGTGGCCATCCGGTCTCCGGCTCCGACCTGCGCGATAGCCCGACGCTGCGCAGCCTGGCCGCCCGGGGGGCCCGGGTCTACCTGGGCCATTCCCCGGAGCACGTCCCGGCGGAGGGCATCGTCGTGGTCACCTCGGCCGCGCCGCCGGATAACCCGGAAGTGCTGGAAGCCCGCCGGCGGGGACTGCCGGTATGGTCCCGCGCCGAGATGCTCCGACGCCTCTGCGCCGGCCGGCGCTGCCTGGCCGTATCCGGCATCCACGGCAAAACGACCACCACCGCCCTCCTGGCCTTCCTCCTGCGCGCCGCCGGAAAAGACCCCTCCTTCATCATCGGCGGGGAAGTCCCCGAACTGGGAGGCAACGGCCATGCCGGGAGCGGCCCCCACCTCGTCCTGGAGGCCGATGAGTACGACCGCACCTTCCTGGCGCTTCGGCCGGACGTGGCCGTGGTGACCAACGTGGAATGGGAGCACGTGGACTGTTACCCCGACCCGAGGTCGATCTATGAGGCCTTTGCCGAGTTCCTTGCCCGTGTCCCCGGCGATGGGGCCATATTCCTCTGCCAGGACGATGCCGGCGCCCGGGAGGTCGGGGCGGGGTTGCCCTACCCTCGCCCGTCCGCCCGCATCTTCACCTACGGCCTTGCTCCCGAGGCCGACTGGCGGGCCGACGAAGTTGCGCTGGGGCGGGTGGAAACGACCTTCACCCTCCTCCATGCCGGCCGTCGGTTGGGACGTTTCCGCCTGCGTATCCCCGGCGAACACAACGTGCGCAACGCCCTGGCCGCCCTGGCCGTGGCCTTGGGGGAAGGCGTGTCCCTGGAAACGGCCGGGGAGGTGCTGGCCGACTTCGCCGGTGTACAACGCCGCTTCCAGGAGGTGGGCACGGCCGGCGGCGTTACCGTGGTGGACGACTATGCCCACCATCCCAGCGAGGTCCGCGCTACCCTGGCAGCGGCCCGCCAGCGCTTCCCGGAGCGGCGGCTGGCCGTCGTCTTCCAGCCCCATACCTACAGCCGCACCCGGGCCTTTGCCCGGGACCTGGCCGCGGCCCTGTCCCCGGCCGACCTGGTGCTGGTCACCGGCATCTACGCCGCCCGGGAAAGCGATCCGGGAGATGTCTCGGGCCGGGAGATCGTCGCCCTGCTCCCCTCGCCGGCCGGCTACGCGGCCACCCTGGAGGAAGCCCTCGGCTGGTTGGCAGAAAGGCTGCGGCCGGGCGACGTCCTCCTGACGCTGGGGGCCGGCGATATCACCACCCTGGGCCCCCGACTGCTTTCCCGCCTGCTCGGAAAGGAGGAAGCGGATGGCACTCTATGACCCGGCTCTGACCGTCGCCTATTTCTACCCCGCCGGAGATGAGGGGGGCGAACTCCTCTGGCAGATTCTCCAGAACCCGCCGCCGGGGAAAAAGAGCCACCCGCGCCGGAGACGTGTGGGAACCGACGGCGCCACCATCGTGCAGGCGATCCTCGAACGCGATGGACAGCACGAGTCCTCCACCTGGCCGGAACTGGCCGGGGAGATGGAGCGCTGGCTGGGAACGGCCTGGGATAACCCGCCCGGCCGGCCCTGGGGAAGCAGCCGCATCTATCTGGCCGGGTCGGTGACCGGGCTGTATGAGGAACAACAACTCCTCCGCGAAGCGCTGCCCTTGTCGGAGATGACCTCTCGCCCCGTGGCCACCCTGCCGACGGGGAGGCTCTGGCTGGTGCTCCCGCCGGCCATGACGGCGGAAGGAAACAGCGCCGCCACCTACGCCTGGCTCCACTCCCCCCGCGAAGGCAGCCGTCAGGAGGTGGAAGCGCTCTGGTGGGGCGAAAAAGCCCCCCTGCTGCGCGTGGAACTCTACCTCCATCGCGCCCTGCACGTCCTGCGCCAGTACGGGCCGAGGGAACGCGCCGACTTCTGGAGAGCCCTGGAGGAGGTGGAAGCCGGACTTTCCTCCTCACCGGCGGAAGAAAACGCCCTGCGCCGCGCCTGCCGGACGGCCGTCCGGAAAACGGCCTTCCTGAACCATCGCCACAACCTGCTGCGCAGCGGCACCTACCTGTACCGCCAGATGGCCTTTGAATTATGTCCATACGAGGGCAGCCTCTTTTCCTGGTACGAAAGCCGGTTGAACGAGGCGCTGACCCAGTGGGGCTATGACCTGGAACGGGCCGACCGGAGCATCGCCCTGGCCCGGACGGCCCTGCTGGTCCAGAGCGGGCAGCCGGCCCAACCCCCTACGCCGACCGAGGCGGTTCCACCGGCTCCTTCCGTCCCTCCCGGCGTGCCGCCGGCCCCGGCCCGACCCCGGCCCTTCTGGCCGGCCCACCTGGTCGCCGCCGCCGTCATCGCCCTTTGCTTGGTGGACGAAAACTACTGGGTCATCGCCGCCCGCGCCGCCGCCCTCCTGGTCCTGAGCCTGGCCTTTTGGACCTACGCTCGCTTTCACAGGAAAACGCCATGAACACGGAACACGCAACACGCAACACGTAACACGCAACACACTCCTTCACCAAACTGTAACCACCCGGCCTTGAGCCGGAGCGCATCCTGAAGTACGATGAAAAACCGGAGTTCGAGGGTATGGCGAAAAAACTGGTGATCGGGGTCATCTTCGGCGGACGGTCCGGCGAGCACGAGGTCTCGCTGGTCTCGGCCCGCTCGATCATGGCCGCCCTGGACCGGAGCAAATATGAGGTGGTCCCCATCGGCATCGCCCGCGACGGGCGCTGGCTCATCCAGGGCGACCCCATGGCCCGTTTAGAGGCCATGGCCGCCGGTCGGGAGGACCCCGGCCCGGTCGAAGAGATGCCGGCCGGCTACACCCCGCTCCTCCCCGGCCTGGGCCCCCAGGGCTTTCCCCGGGTGGACGTCTTCTTCCCGGTGTTGCACGGGCCCTACGGCGAGGACGGCACCCTGCAGGGCCTCCTGGAGATGGCCGGCCGGCCCTATGTCGGTGCCGGCGTGCTGGGTTCGGCCCTGGCGATGGACAAGGTGGCCACGAAGGTGGTCCTGAAGGCCGAGGGCCTGCCGGTGGCCGACTTTTTCGCCGTCACCCGTCGGGAATGGGCCGGCCGCCCCGAGCCCATCATCGCCGAGGCCGAGCGGCGCTTCGGCTACCCCTGCTTTGTCAAGCCGGCCAACCTGGGCTCCAGCGTCGGCATCACCAAGGCCCACGACCGCCGGGAACTGTGCGCCGGGCTGGACCTGGCCGCCCAGTATGACCGCCGCCTCCTCATCGAGCGGGCCATCGATGCCCGCGAGATCGAGGTGAGCGTCCTGGGCAACGAGGAGGCCGAGGCCTCCATCCCCGGGGAAATCATCCCCTCCCGCGAGTTCTACGACTATGCCGCCAAGTACCTGGACGGCCGTTCCGAACTCCTCATCCCGGCCCCGCTTCCGGAGGCCCTGGCCGAGGAGATTCGTGCCCTGGCCCTGCGAGCCTATCGCGCCCTGGATATAGCCGGAATGGCCCGGGTGGATTTCTTGCTGGACCGCCGGACGATGCGCCCCTACGTGAACGAACTGAACACCATCCCCGGTTTCACCGCCATCAGCATGTACCCGAAACTTTGGGAGGCCAGCGGCCTGCCCTACCCGCGCCTGTTAGACCGCCTGATCGAACTGGCGCTGGAACGTTTCGCCGAGCGTTCCCGGGACCGGGTGACCCGCTGAAGGAGGCGGAGATGGAGCAGGAACAAAGAGCCCAGTTCGGGAAAGCACGGAGGGGCCGGGAGCGCCCCCATGCCCGGCCACGCCTGGGCCGGGCCCTGCTCCAGTGGGCTGCCGATGCCCGCCTGGCCGGGGCCCTGCTGAGCCTGGGATGTGCCTTCCTCCTGGGCTACTTCTACTTCTCGCCGACCTTCCGGGTCAGCACGGTGGAGGTCCGGGGCAACCGGGCGCTGCCTTCGGAAGAGGCCGTCCGCCGCAGCCAGGTGCTGACGGCCAACCTCTTCCTGATCGATCCCGCCGACGTCGCCGCCCGGCTGAAGCAGATTCCCTATGTCCAGAATGTACGGGTGGAGCGCGACCTGCCCAACCGGGTCATCCTGACCCTGGTGGAACATATGCCCTCGGTGAGTTGGTGCAACGGGAAGGACCCGGAGCATCGCTTTCTCGTGGACGACGAGGGACGCATCCTGGGGGCAGAGCCGCCGGAGGCGGAGCGGATGATCTATATCGTCAACATGGATTCAGACGCGCCTCCCCTGCAGCCCGGTGGGCAGGTGGACGGTGAGACCGTGCGCACGGCCCAGCAGGTCTTTTCTCGGCTGTACTACGACCTGCATATCCCCCTCATGCCCTTTGAATACCGAAAGGAATGCGGCCTCGTCGCCGTGGCCCAGGCCGGCTGGAGGGCCTGCTTCGGCGACGGCAGCGATCTGGAGCGCAAAGTGCGCTTCCTGGCGGCCTTTCTCCGCCATCCGCCGTCGGAATTTACGGAAATGGACCTGCGTTTTCCGGATCAGATCCGTTTTCGCTGAGGCGTTTGCGTCCCGATGCGCCTTCGGATATAATGTGCTTCCAGAGAGGTAGGCATAAGATGCCAGCACGTACCGTCGTCGGGATCGATGTCGGCACCACCAAGGTGGTCACCCTGGTCGGCGAACAGGGGCCGGACGGCCAGATCAACATCCTGGGGGTGGGGTTGACGCCCTCCAAAGGGATCAAGAAGGGCATCGTCGTCAACGTGGAAGAGGCGGTGACCTCGATCGTGGCCTCGGTGGAGAAGGCGGAACGGCTGAGCGGCTACCGCATCGGCTCGGCCTATGTGGGCGTGGCCGGTGGGCACATCCAGGCGATCAACAGCCGGGGCGTTGTGGCCATCCCCCGCGCCGACCGGGAGATCACCGCCGCGGATCTGGCCCGCGCCCTGGACGCGGCCCGGGCCATCGCCATCCCCACCCAGCGCGAGATCATCCACGTCATCCCCCGTTCCTATATCGTGGACGGGCAGGAGGGCATCCGCGACCCCATCGGCCTCTCCGGCTTCCGGCTGGAGGTGGAGGCCCACATCGTCACCGGGGCGGTGACGGCCATCCAGAACCTGATCAAGTGCGTCCAGCGGGCCGGCGTGGAGATCGACGACCTGGTGTTGCAGCCGCTGGCCAGCAGCGAGGCCGTCCTGAGCGAGGCCGAGAAGGAGATGGGGGTCATCCTGGTGGACTGTGGCGGCGGGACCACCGATGTGGCCATCTTCATCGACGGGAGCATCTGGCATACCGTTGTCCTGCCGGTCGGGGGCAATCACATCTCCAACGATATCGCCATTGTCCTGCGCACCCCCTTCGACGTGGCCGAATACCTGAAGATTCGCCACGGCCAGGCCCGGCCGGCCTCGGACGACGGGCGCAACCCGGAAGATGACCAGATCGAGGTCGAATCGTTCTCCGGGGGCCGGAGACGCCAGGTCTCGCGCACCCTCCTGCACCAGGTGATCGAGGCCCGGGTGGAGGAGATTTTCCAGATGTTGCGGGCCGAAGTCCGGCGGGTCGGCTACGAGGGGCTGCTCCCGGCCGGCGTCGTCCTCACCGGCGGCACGGCCCTCCTGCCGGGCATCGAGGACGTGGCCCGCGAGGTGCTCAACCTGCCAGTGCGTATCGGCATCCCCACCCATCTGGGGGGATTGGCCGATACCATTGATAGCCCGGCCTATGCTACCGGCGTCGGCCTGTTGCGCTGGGGTCTCAAACGAGGTACGACCCCACCCTTCCTGGTCCCCCAGGAACAGGGGTGGTCGCGGATCTATAACCGCTTCAAGAGCTGGCTGCGGGAGTTTCTGCCTTGAAAATGCCGGGTCCGCCCGAAAGGAACGGGCGGCAAGGAGGCAAGACGATGGCCACGGAGGATCTTTTGGCGGTCGTTACCGAAAGTTTTGCCCAGTTGAAGGTGTTGGGGGTCGGAGGCGGTGGAAGCAACGCCGTAGACCGGATGATCGAAGCCGGGGTCAAGGGTGTGGAATTCATCGCCATCAACACCGATGCCCAGGCCCTCCTCCATTCCTCGGCCCCTCACCGTATCCGCATCGGCGATAAACTGACCAAGGGACTCGGCTCCGGAGGCAACCCCGTCATCGGCCAGAAAGCCGCCGAGGAATCGAGCGAGGAACTCACCGAGGCCCTGCGCGGTGCCGACATGGTCTTTATCACCGCCGGCATGGGCGGTGGAACCGGCACCGGCGCCAGCCCGGTGATCGCCCAGATCGCCCGCAACCTGGGGGCGCTCACCGTGGCGGTGGTCACCAAACCCTTTACCTTCGAGGGCAACCGCCGGCGGGCGGTGGCCGAGGAGGGCATCGCCCAACTCAAGCCCAACGTGGATACCCTCATCGTCATCCCTAACGACCGCCTCCTGCAGATCACCGACCGGAATACCTCCATGCTGGAAGCCTTCCGCATCGCCGACGACGTATTGCGCCAGGGCATCCAGGGCATCTCCGACCTCATCACCATCCGCGGGCTCATCAACCTGGACTTTGCCGACGTCAAGGCCATTATGGCCGACGCCGGTTCCGCCCTGATGGCCATCGGCTACGGCACCGGGGAAAAGCGCATGGTGGAAGCGGCACAGGCCGCCATCTCCAGCCCGCTCCTGGAAATCTCCATCGACGGGGCCAAGGGCGTGCTCTTCAACGTCACCGGCGGGCCGGAACTGACCATGTGGGAGGTCAACGAGGCGGCCGAGATCATCGCCCGGGCGGCCGATCCGGACGCCAACATCATCTTCGGCGCGGTGATTGACGAGAACATGCGGGACGAGGTCAAGATCACCCTGATCGCCACCGGGTTCGACCACCCGCCGTCCCCCCAGCGGCGCGCCGTCCGCCCCGTCAAGGCCCGTGAGATGCCCTCGCCCCTGCGCGAGGAGAGGGGGGAAGAGATTCCCTCCATCCTGGCCCAGGAAGACGAAATCGACATCCCGCCCTTCCTGCGCTATCGCCGGCGACGGGAAAGTTGAGCCTCAAGGTGGATGCCGCGCCGTTTGGAAATGTGCCGGCGTGGCCTGTGGGACGGTGCGACGGGATGGCCGAGACTTCCCCTACCCCGGTCTCGTTTGAGGAGATCGCAGAAGGAATCCGGGCCGAACTCGCCCGCCAGGACCGCCTGCGCGAGGAGGCCCTGGTCCTTTCGCGCCAGGTCATCCGTGCGGCCGCCCTGTCCATCCGCGCCACCCACCGCCAGGAGTTTGCCGAAGCGGAAAGGCGGCGCTCCGAAGCCCATCAGTACCTCCTCCGTCTCCACGAGATCGTGGCCGCTTGCCCCTTTTTCTCCGCCCTCGGCTACATTGCCGATGCCGAAAAGGAATATGCCGAGGCCTGCCTGACCTACGCCCTGATTCGCGAGCAACCCATCCCGCCTCCGGAGGAACTCGCCGTCCCCGTCGCCCCCTACCTGAACGCCCTGGGCGAGGCGGTGGGCGAACTGCGCCGTGCCATCCTGGATGCCCTGCGCCAGGACCTGCTGTCGCCCTGCGAGGCCCGTCTGGAGGCGATGCAGCAGATCTACGATTTCCTGGTTACCGTGGACTTTCCCGAGGCGCTGACCGGCGGGCTACGGCGGACCACCGATATGGTCCGCCGGGTTCTGGAAAACACCCGGGCCGACCTGACGCTGGCCCTGCGCCAGCGGAAACTCCAGCAGGCGTTGGAGGAGGTAGAAGGGCGGCTCTCGTAATCGTCCGGTAAGAGGGGAAACTTGTTGAACCGGACGAAAGGTGGTAAGATACACGCGGCAGAGGGGGCCTTTTCCGGCCCGGGTCTGGACGACGGCCAACACATCGAAATCGGATGAGCATGTCGATCCTGTTTCGCTTCCTGATGGGCCATCTGGTGGGCGATTTCGTCCTCCAGACCGTCGATCTGGTGCGCCTCAAGGTCCTTTCCTGGAAAGGGTTGCTCCTGCACGCCGCCATCGTAACCGGGAGCACCGCGCTCTTCCTCTGGGAAACGCTGCCGGCCTGGGGCCCCTGGCTGATTCCCCTCTTTCTCACCCATCTTCTGACCGACTGGGGCAAGATTGCCCTGGGCCGCCGCTGGCCGCAGCGCCAGTTGAGCACCTTTTTCCTGGACCAGGCCGTCCACTTGGGCGTCCTCGCGCTTTTTATCTTCCTGGGATCCGGAGGCCGGTGGCCCTATACCACCCTGGCCGAGGCCGTCGGCGCTCCTTCGCCCCAGGCCAACCGCAACCTCCTCTTCCTGTGTTTTGCCCTGGTGGCCCTGTTCATCGTCCCGCTCCTGGAGGCCCACGCCGTGCATAAGGTGGCCCGGCTATCGGCCAACGGAGCCAACGCCGTGGGCAATCCGGCGGCTTCCCTCACGGACCGGCTCTGGGGCGGGGGAGAACGCCTCCTGGTCCTGGCCCTCCTCTATCTCGGCGGGCCGATGGGCGGCTTTGCCCCGGCCGTGTGGCTCATCCCCCTGGCCTTTTTGCCCCGCATCCTGGCCCACCGGCGCCTTTGGAAGGACCCGGAGCAGGCCCGGGACTTCTGGACCAAGATCGCCATCAGCATCCTCTCCATGCTGGCGCTGGGCATCCTGCTCTATCTGGCGTTGGGTGCTTCCGCTCCCGAAGGGCTGGACCTTTCCGAAAACTCTTGGTTAGGGTACCGTCTCCTTTGACCGAATTCGGGGTTGCCTTGCAGGCCTCTACCCCCAGCGCCTCAAAAAGCCCTCTAGGTCCCGCAAAGCCCGTTCGGCATAGGCCCGGCCGCGTTCCTGCTTGCCCCGAGGCGGGTTGGGGAGTTCGGGGAGCAAACCGAAGTTGGCCTTCATCGGCTGAAATTCGCCCCCGCGAGGGGTGGTGAGGTAGCGGACGATGGCCCCCAGCATCGTCGTCGGGGGGAGCACCCAGAGTTCTTCCCCGCGTAGGAAGCGGGCAGCGTTGACGCCGGCCAGGAGCCCCGTGCCGATGGAGCCGACATAGCCTTCGCTTCCGGTGATCTGGCCGGCGAAGAAGAGGTCATCCCTCGCTATGCTCTGGAGCGTCGGGCGGAGGAGGGAGGGGCTGTGGAGGAAGGTGTTGCGGTGCATCTGCCCGTAGCGCACGAACTCGGCCCGCTCCAGGCCCGGAATCAGGCGGAAGACGCGCTCCTGCTCCTTCCAGCGCAGATTGGTCTGAAAGCCCACCAAGTTGTAGAGCCGGCCGGCCAGGTCGTCCCGGCGCAACTGCACCACGGCATAGGGCCGTTTCCCGGTGCGCGGATCCACCAGGCCCACCGGCCGCAGGGGACCAAAGGCCAGCGCCTCCCGCCCCCGGCGGGCGATTTCCTCGATCGGCAAGCAGGCCTCGAAGAACCGGGCCTCTTCCTGCTCAAAGTTGTGCAGGGGAATCTGCTCGGCCGCCAGGAGGGCCTCGACGAAGCGTTCGTACTCCTCCCGCGTCATCGGGCAGTTGATGTAATCTTCCCCGCCGCGGCCGTAACGCGAGCCGTAAAAGGCCACCGTCATATCCACCGAATCGGCCGTCACGATGGGGGCCATGGCATCGTAGAAGTAGAGGTGCTCCCGGCCGGTGAAACGGGCGACGGCCTCGGCCAGCGCCGGAGAGGTGAGCGGGCCGGTGGCGATGACGGCCAGCCCGTCGGGTATCTCGGTCACCTCGGCGGTCCGCAGGACGATACGCGGGTGGCCGCGGATGCGTTCGCTTACCCGTCGGGCAAAGGCCTCCCGGTCCACGGCCAGGGCGGCGCCGGCCGGCAGGGCCGTCTCGTCGGCGCAGGCGATGAGGAGCGATCCCAGGCGGCGCAGTTCCTCCTTGAGCAGCCCCAGCGCCCGGTCGATGTCCCGCGCCCCCAGGGAGTTGCTGCAGACCAGTTCGGCCAGGAGCCCCCCGGTATGGGCCGGGGTCGTCTTCACCGGACGCATCTCGTAGAGGATGACCTCGATGCCCCGCTCGGCCGCCTGCCAGGCCGCCTCGCTCCCGGCCAGACCTCCGCCGACCACCGTAAGCCGTTCGCCCAACGTTTCCCTTAGACAGTGCGCTGCCGCTACAGGCAGTTATTTCTCGCCGGGCCGCCCTCGAAAGATCGTCCGTTCCGGCCGGAAGCCGACCTTCCTCAGCACCCGCCGGGCCGCCGCATTCTCCGTCTCGGTGGAAGCATAGAGAGCGGGCCAGCCCTGTTCCCCGGCCCAGGCCAGCGCTTTTCGCAAGAGCGCGGTGCCAATCCCCTGCCTTCGCCAATCCCCACGGACGTACAGTTCGCTTACCCAGAGGGTGCGTTCGCCCTCGTAGGTGCGCACCTCGAGGTCCACATACCCAACCGGTTCTGCCCCGGCCAAGGCGACGAAGCACCAGTAGTTTTCCCCGGCCAGACGTTCCCGGTACCGTTCCAGGAGGTTTAGGAAGTCTTCCGCCGTGGGCCGGCCGGTGATGCAACGGACACAGTAGTCCACGACGAAAGGCAGCGTCTCCGGGGTGACCGGTTGAATGTTCCACCTTTCTCTGTCTGCTTCCCGAAGCATCTTCCGACGCAAGCCCTCTCCCTACCGTTCTCCCAGAAGGCGCAAGGCCAAGGCTACCCCCTGTTGCAGGTCGGCGCAGGAGGTGATGCCGGCCAGGTCAATGCCCAGTTGGACCATCGTCTGGGCGACCTCGGGGCTGATGCCGGTAAGGATGGGATGGGCACCCAGGAGTTGGGCCGCCAGCATGGCCCGCACCAGGTGGTTGGCCACCTGGGAATCGATCATCGGCACGCCGGTGATGTCCAGGATGGCCACCCGGGCGCGGTATTCCTCGATGCCGTGGAGGAGGCTATCGAGAATCCGGCCGGCCCGCTCGCTATCTATGCTGCCGATGAGCGGCATAATCAGGATGCCTTCCAGCACCGGAATCACCGGCGTAGAAAGTTCGGCCACCAGGTGCAAAAGCCGCTTCTGGGCCTCCTCCAGGCGGGAACGCGACTCCTGGAGTTCCCAATACAGGCGGCTGTGGTTCAGGGCGATGGCCAGGCGATCCATCAGGGAACCCAATTTGCTCACATCACGTTCGGTGAAGAAGGAAGGGGAAAAGCGTTCCAGTTGCAGGGCCCCCAGAAGAGCGCCTCGGAAACGGGCAGCCACGACCAGGATGGCCTGAATCCGTTCGGCCGAGAAGGGGTAAAGCGACCAGGAGGGAGCCTCCTTCCCCTGAACAATGAAACCTCGTTCGCCTTGGAGGAGGCGCCGGCTGGCCGGGTTATCGGCCAGTAACTGCTCTCCCTGCCCCCGTTCTGCCTCGGCCACGCCCCGGCTGGCCAGGAGGCGGAACGTCCCGCTTTCCGGGTCCCAGAGGTAAAAGGCCCCGACCTCGCAGAAGAAACGGCTCGTCACCCGCTCCAGGAAATCCTCCACCGTCTTCTCCATCTCCAAGGAGGTGCCGATGGAGGAGAGAAGTTCGTACATGATAGAGAGTTCCTGGAACTTTTCGCTCAGGTCATTCGGATCCATGGTTCATCCTTTATAGAGGCCCAGGGCCGTTCCTGGACTGTCCCCTAGGCCCTGGGCCTCTACCAGAGCAGGGATGCCGCTCAGTACGCGGTAAGTTTGTATCGAGTATCCTGTCCGAATCAGCGGAAAATCATCCGGTAATTCCCGGAACCTTCTAACGTTCAACTGTACTTAGCGCCCGAAGAGGGCCATAGACAGGGTCTTGTTATGGAACTGCGGGAGTCCCCCCTTGAGGGCGCCGATTTCCCCAAAGGTCAGGCAGCCGACCAGCGGCACATCCGCGCCGATCACCGCCTGGACGGCGGCCAGTTCCTCCCGGAAGGCCTCTCCGAGCATCAGGCAGCGGGAAACGCAGTCAAAGAGCACCGCTCCGGCCACCCGTGCCCCGCCGAGTTGCGCCAGGGCCGTCGCTGCCGCTTCGCGGGCCGCCTGGACCATATCCTCCTTCGTACCCTGCATGACCCGCACGATGCTGTTCTGGGGCACCTCGCCCACACAGACCAGGGAGCCGTCCTCCTGTACCTGGATGGGATCGCGGACGATGAATTGCTCCTCCGCCTGTGGGATGCCCAGGGGGTGGACCATGGCGAAGGCGGCAAAGTCCTCGCGCTTCAGGTCAGGGGCGCCGGCCGCCTGGCGATAGACCTGGAAGGCCTCTCCCCAGTCCAGTTCGTGGACGATGCTCTCCGTCGAGCGGGTCACCGTCAGGGCCTGGCTGAGCGGCTTCCAGCCGTGGCGCACGGCCACCCCGATCGGACGCTGGGAGAGGAGGAGGGCTCCGGCGACGGCGTCCTGGTAGACCTGGTCGCCCTCCATCTGGTAGGTCTGGATGAAGCGCAGGTTGTCCCCGGCTCCTCCGCCCAGGTAGGTTGCCTCGGCCCCGGTAACCTCCAGGGCCCCGCGCAGGAACTCGCTCACGTTGCAGCCGGTCAGCGGGTCGGGAAGGGTGAGGAGGAGGGCATAGGGGGCTTTGGCCGCTCCGGCCATCACCTGGCGGGCGAACTCGCGGCCGGCCTCCCGAGAGCGGGTGCCGACCCGGGTCACCACGGTCGTGTGTACCTGGAGGCCCGGCGAGGAAAGTCCCATCAGCGCGACGCCCCGGGTATGGACTTCCGGTCCGGTGAAGACGCCGGCCCCACAGAAGCCGATCAGGGGCGTCTGTGGAAAAACGCTCCGGACGCCCTGGAGCACCCCGGCTTGCTCATATTGTTCGGTGGTGAAGAGGAGGAGAAAGTCGGGGGGCGTCCCTGCCAGTCTCTCCTGCACCTGCCGGGCAATTGCCCGGCCGGCCGTCTGCGAATCCTCGTGCACACTGCTGGCCGCAGCCATCCGCGTTTCCATGGGCCACCTCCTTACGCATCCAACCAACCATCCGGGCAGCAACCGGATCGGGATCGTTCCGCCGGTGCCCAACCCAGCGCCGGGCTCCGGCCGGTGTCCCGAATTTATACCCCCCCTTAGCCTTCCTGTCAACCACCCTTGGTCCTCCCCTGGCGGAAATTCCGACACCCCGCCCGAATTATACCCCCCCTTAGCCTTCCTGTCAACCACCGGCGGCGGGCCATCCTTGCCCTTCGGCCGGCCCTGTGGTAGAATGTCCCCGATCGAAGCGCTCCGGAGGATTGGATGAATGCCTGGCTTTCGTTCGGTGGAGGGCTGCTTCTGGCCGCGCCGGCCGGCCTGAACCCGTACCTTCCCCTCCTCTTCCTGGCCGTGATGGCCCGGCCGGGGGGCTCCTTCCGGCCGGCGACGCCCTTTGAATTCCTGGGCGAGACCTGGTGCATCGCCCTGTTCGCCCTCCTGGTCCTCCTGCACATCCTTGCGGACAAGGCCTTTGTGCCCTGGGAGGGGCTGCTCTCTCCCCTTCGGGGGCGTACCCGTCAAACCTGGCTGGCCTTTTTCCACGACCTGGGCCAGATCGTCCTGGGGCCGCTGGGGGCAGCGCTGGTGATGCTGGCCACCAACCGCGCCTTTCCCCCGTCCTGGTTCCTGCTCCCCCCGATGCTGGGCATCCTGGCTGCGGTCCTCCTCCATACCGGGAAGCGGACGCTACGGCTTCGTCTGGCCGGCCGCTGGGGGCCTTTTACCAACATCCTGCTGAGCCTGGCCGAGGATGTGCTGGTCGTCCTTTCCTGCCTGGCCGGCCTTCTCCTGCTGCGTTGAGGGGCGTCCCTGTCATCTCCCTGTAATCTTTCCGTCAGCGGCAGCCGGAGCGAGCGGGTATACTGGTTTTTGCACTAGTCCTGGAAACGGGCGATGGAACCTTCTCTGGCGACCGAGTTCATCTTCTGCCTGAAGCGGCGTCCGGCCCGCTGGCCCGAGATCTATGATGAGATGTGCTGGGTGGCCGGCCGGCGCCTGTTTCGCGGCCTGAGTTATGAGGACCTCTCCCGCGAGGGCCTTTCCCTCAGCCTGGCCGGCCTTCCCCAACTCCGTCGCCTGGTGGAGGAGGTTTCGGCCCGCCTCAGCGCCTGAGGATTCCCCACCTGAATGCCCCGGCGATCGGCCGGCGTCCGCCGTTTTCCAGCCCAATCCCTGGGGCCTCCTCCGTCGGCCGAGGCCGGCACCGGGGCAGGCCGCCCGGCTTTCGATACCTCAAGGGTGTCGGTATGTTTCCCCTTGCTGCAGGGCTTTCCTGAAAGCCGCTCGCCGGCCGAGTAGGCCCTGACTTGGGTCGAGTAGCCCCCGACTTGGGTTTCGACAGGCTCAACCCAGCGGGTCGAGTAGCGGCGACTTGGGTTGAGTAGCCCCCGAAGGGGGCGTATCGAAACCAGCCGTGTATCGAGACCAGGGGGCGTATCGAAACCAGCCGCGTATCGAGACCAGGGGGCGTATCGAGACCAAGAGCGGCGTCAGGGAGGCCAAACTCTTGGGTTGAGACTGCTGAAACCGCGGTTTCGATACGCACGCTTCGCGTGCTACTCAACCGGCGGTTTGGCCTTCGCTAGGACACAGGAAAGCCCTGCCCTGGCTAGGATGTCCTGGACGCCCGGGATTCCCTGTGGTACAATAGGGCCATGCCGGCGGCTGCGGCATGGAGGCCGATGGTGTTTTCTTCGAGAGGGCTTCGGCTCTGGGCCGGCCTGCTTCTCCTGGCCCTGGAGGCCTGTGGGGCGACCTGGCCCCACCTCCGGCCGTCGAGCGCTGCCTCACCTCCGGCCTCTCCTGCCCGGCCTGCCCCGCCCTCGCCCGCGAACCTTCTTCTCTATGCCGAATCCCTGGCCGACGACGGCGATTACGAGGGGGCCGCGTCCCTCTACCAGCAGGTCCTGGCCGAGGCGCCGGGCACGTCGGAAGCCGAGACGGCCCTCCTGGGCCTGGCCCGGTCCTACCTGGATATGGGCCGGCCGCTCTCGGCCACGGCCGTGCTGTCCCCCACCTTGGACGCGCTCTCGCCGGAGGTGCGCCATCGCGCCTACTTCCTCCTGGGCGAGGGCTTCCAGGCGGCCGGCGGTGGTCTGCAGGCCGTCCGTTTCTACCGGCTGTACCGGGAAGGCGGGACGACGCTCGGCGACCTCATCGCCGAACGCCTGGCCCGATGCTATCGGGACCTGGGAGAGCACGAGCAGGCCGCTCGGGAGTTCACCCGGGCCGCCGATCCCATCCGTTCCCTCTCCGACCAGGTCGGCATGCTGGAAGCGGCGGCCTGGGAGTATCGGGCCTTCTCGGCCTACGACCTGGCCCTGGCCCGTTATACCCGTATCCTGGTGCGGGCGCGCAAGCCCTGGTATCGGGCCTCTATCCTCTACCAGATGGGCGAGACGCTTCAGGAAGCCGGCCGGCCGGACGAGGCCCTGGCCCGCTGGAAGGAGGCGCTCTCCTCCTACCCCGCGACCGCGGCGGCCGCCCAGGCCGCCGACGCCCTCCTGGCCGCCGGGGTGGACGTGGACCCCTACGATGTAGCCCGGGCCTACCAGGCGGCCGGCCGTCCCCGGGATGCCCTGGTCTACTTTGCCAAGGCCCGGCTTCGAGAACATCTCCCACCCGACCTGCCCTACGAGACCGCCCAGGCCCGTGCCGACGCCGGCGACCTGGACGGTGCCCTGGCCGAACTGGAGGACCTGGCCCGTTCCCGTCCGACCGACCCCCGGCCCCTGGAAGAGCAGGCCCGCCTGTTGGAAGAGGCCTACCTGCCGGAGGCCGCGGTGGAGGCGTACCGCCGGTTACAGGGTCGCTTTCCTCAGACGGAGGCGGCCCGGAAGGCCGCTTGGCAGGCGGCGCGCCTGTTGGAGGAGATGGGCCGCCTGGACGAGGCGGCGGCCGGCTACCTGGCTTTCCTGGAGCAATTCCCCGATAGCCCCGAGGCCTCCGAAGCCCGTTTCCACGCCGGCCTGTTGCGCTACCGCCAGGGGCGGTATCTGGAGGCGGCCGCGGTATGGGCCGGGGAGCCGGAGCCACGCGGGACGCCCTCTCCTGCGCCGACGCGGGCCCTTTTCTGGCAAGGGATAGCCCTGGAACGGGCCGGCCGCGGCGCAGAGGCCCGCCGGGCCTGGGAACGGGCCTCGGCCGGAACGGGGTACTATGCCGCCCGCGCCCGGGAATATCTATCCCAGGAGGCCGGCTTCGGGGACTATCGTGAAGAAATCGTGCTCCAGGAGCCTCCGGAGGAGCGTTCGGCGGCCGAAGCATGGCTGTCCCGACACTTCGGCCGGCCGGTCTCGGCCGAACTTCCGGCCGTGCTCCGCGACGATCCCCTTTTCCGTCGGGGAGAAGAATTCCTGAGCCTGGGCCGGGCGGATGAGGCCCGCGAGCCGTTCGCCATGCTCGTCCAGCGCTTTCGTTACCACGGGCCGGCCCTCTACGCCCTGTCCCTCTACTTCCGTGCCCGCCACCTCCCGGCCCTTTCCATCGCCTGCGCCGAACGGCTGCTCGAACTCGCGGACGTCCGAGAGGAGGAAGCCCCCCGCTTTCTCCTTCGCCTGCTCTATCCCACCCCCTATGCCCATCTGATCCTCCCCGCGGCCCGCTCCAACGGCCTGGACCCCCTCCTGTTCTTCGCCCTCGTGCGCCAGGAAAGCCGCTTCGACCGCTACGCCACCTCCTGGGCCGAGGCCCGGGGGCTGACTCAGGTGATTCCCTCCACCGGGCGGGGTATCGCCGAACAACTGGGCTGGACCCCGTTTCGGCTGGAGGACCTCTACCGCCCCTTCCTCAGTGTACGCTTTGGGACCTGGTATCTGGGCCGGCAGCAGGAGGCCTTTTCCGGGCAGGCCATCCCGGCCCTGGCCGCCTACAACGGTGGTCCGGGAAACGCCCAACGCTGGGCCGGATTCGTCACCCCGGTCAGCGACCTGGACCTCTTCGTGGAGTCCGTGGACTTGGCCGAGACCCGGGACTATATCGAGCGTATCTACACCTCCTACTGGGTTTACCGGCGGCTCTATGCCGGGTCGGAGGATGGATGAGCGTATCTCCGCCGGTATCCCGTCGTCCTGTGCCTCCATCGCGCCCGTCCGGGCACGGCCCCACGGCCGTCGGGTGTGTCCCAGGTTTGTCGGGAAGCGTCCTTTTCCCTCACCCCACTCCCCCGGTTTGGGGGTGAGAGGTGAGGGTCAGCCGGACCGACCTCCTACGATTCGACACCTTTGGGACACACCCTCGCCCCCACGGCCGTCGAGGCGATTGACGCCCTCTTCGTTTGTGGTATGATAGGGGGAAAAGGCCTGGCCGATAGCGCCGCTCCGGGGGCCGGCGATGGCTCCCGGACAACGGCGGAGATGGATAGAGCCTTTGCTCTGGGTATTGGAACGGCGATCCAGGAGGTGTCCCGTGAAAGCCGTCATCATGGCCGGCGGGCAGGGTTCCCGCCTGCGACCGCTGACGATCAACCGGCCCAAGCCGATGGTTCCTCTGGTGGATAAACCGGTGATGGCCCACATCATCGGCCTGCTCCGGAGGCACGGCTTCACCGATGTCGTGGTCACGCTCCAGTTCATGGCCGACCGGGTGCAGGACTATTTCGGCGACGGGAGCCATTTCGGCGTCCGCCTGCACTATGCCATCGAGGAAATGCCCCTGGGCACGGCCGGCAGCGTCCGCCAGGCCAGAGCCTTCCTGGACGAACCCTTCCTGGTCATCAGCGGCGATGCCCTCACCGATTTTGATCTGGAGCAGGTGCTGGCCTTTCATCGCGAGCGCAACGCCGCCGTCACCATCACCCTGACGCGGGTGCCCAACCCCCTGGAGTATGGGGTGATCATCGTGGACGAAGAGGGGCGGGTACGCCAGTTCCTGGAAAAGCCCTCCTGGAGCGAGGTCTTTTCCGATACGGTCAACACCGGCATCTATGTGCTCGACCCGCGTGTCCTGGAGGATATTCCTCCCGACCGGCCGTTCGATTTCAGCCAGGACCTGTTCCCCCTCCTCCTGGAGCGGGGGGAACCGATCTACGGCTACATTGCCACCGGCTACTGGTGCGACATCGGCAACGTGCAGGAGTACATGCGGGCCAGCGCCGACTATCTGGAGGGCCGGGTCAACCTGGAGCGCAGCGGGGTCGAGGTGCGGCCGGGCCTCTGGTGCGACCCCGAGGTGGAACTTTCCCCCGAGGCGATCATCGAGGGGCCGGTCTATCTGGGGCACGGTACCAAAGTCCAGGAAGGTACAGTGATCTACGGGCCCTCCGTGGTGCGCGATTTCACCATCCTGGAGAGCCGGGCCCATGTGGACCGCTCGATCATCTGGCGGAACTCTTACATCGGGGAGCGGGCCGAACTGCGTGGAGCCATCGTCGGCCGGCAATGCACGATCAAGCGGCGGGCCATGATCTTTGAGGGGGCGGTGATCGGGGACGGGACCACGGTGAACGCCGGGGCGATCATCCAGCCCGGGGTGCGCATCTGGCCGGACAAGGAGATCGAGGAAGGGGCCACCGTTTCCACGAGCATCATCTGGGGGGCCCAGGGACGCAAGGTGCTCTTCGGCCGCTACGGGGTGAGCGGGCTGGTCAACGTGGACATCACCCCGGAGTTCGCGGCGCGGTTGGGCGCGGCCTACGGGGCTACCCTGCGGAAAGGGGCGGTGGTCACGATGAACCGGGACGCCCATTACACCCCCCGTATGATCAAGCGGGCGCTCATCTCCGGGCTGCCCTCGGCCGGCGTGCACGTGGCCGACCTGCATTCGGTGCCGATACCGGTGGCGCGTTATGTGACCCATGCCCTGGGGATGGCCGGCGGGATCCACGTGCGCCTCTCCCCCTTTGACAACCGGGTGGTGGATATCCTCTTCTTCGACGAGCGCGGACTGGACCTGGGGCCGGCCGCCCAGCGCAGGATCGAGCGCGTCTTCTTCCAGGAGGACTTTCGCCGGGTCTACCTGGACGACATCGCCCGCATCTACGACCCGCCCCAGGTGGAGGAGCATTACCTGGCGGCCTTCCGCCGCAGCCTGGATATGGAACTGTTACGCACGGCCGGGAAGAAGGTGCGCCTGGTGGTGGACTATGCCAACTCCAGCGGGGCCAGGGTTCTCCCGGCCATCCTGGACGAACTGAACTGCGATGTGGTCGCCCTCAACTCTACCCTGGACGACTCCAAACTCTACCGTACGGCCCAGGAGTTTGAGGAGGCGATGGGGCTCCTGGCCTCTCTGGTGCCGGTCGTGGGGGCACACTTTGGGGTGCGGCTGGATACCGGCGGAGAGCGCATCTACCTGGTGGACGATCGGGGGAAACGGGTGGACGGCATCCGGGCCCTGGTGCTGATGATCTTCCTGGCCCTGGCCGACCATGGGAGCGGAGGCACGGTGGCCGTCCCGGTCTCGGCTCCCCTGGCCGTCGAGCGCCTGGCCGAGCAGTATGGAGCCCGGGTGATTCGCACCCGGGTCAGCCCCTCCGCGCTGATGGAGGTGTGTGCCGAGCAAGAGGTGCTGGTGGCCGGAGATACGGCCGGCTCCTTCATCTTCCCCCGGTTCTACCCCATCTGTGACGGCCTCTTTGCCATCGTGAAGTTGATGGAACTCCTGGCCCGCCGGCAAATTGCCCTCTCGGAGGCCCTGTCCCAACTCCCTTCGTACCACATGGCCCGCCTCCGTATCCCCTGCCGCTGGGAGAGCAAGGGCCAGGTCATGCGCCTTTTGAACGAGCAGTATGCCGAGCGCATCCTGGATCGGGTGGATGGGGTCAAGATCGGTTTGGGCGGTGGCGAGTGGGTGCTCATCGTCCCCGACGCCGACGGCCCCTATTTCAACATCTACGCCGAGGCCGACTCGGAGGAGCAGGCCCAGGTCCTGGCCGAGAAGTATTCCGGCCTGGTGGTCAGCCTCCAGTAAACGGTCCATAAAAAGGGGCCTGGGGGCGTGCAGGGTAACGCCCCCAGGATCCAACAAGGAGGAGAAGGAGAGAGTGCTTTCAATATACCTGTGCCTCTCCTTTTTTGCTGTGAGCCAGATCACACATCCGGCCCGCGGTCAGGACAGGCCGAGCAACTGGCGGGCGCGCTGCACGGCCCCGATGGCATCCTCGGCGTAGCCGTCGGCGCCGATTTCCTCGGCCCAGGCCTGGGTGACCGGCGCGCCGCCCACCATCACCTTGACCTGGTCGCGCAGTCCGGCCTCCTCCAGGGCGGCGATCACCTCGCGCTGGACCAGCATGGTGGTGGTGAGCAGGGCCGAGAGGCCGAGGATCTGCGGCTTTTCCTCCCGCACCGCTTCCACGAAGCGCCGGGTAGGCACGTCCACCCCCAGGTCGGTTACGGCAAAGCCGCTGGCCGAGAGCATCGTCGCCACCAGCGTCTTGCCGATCTCGTGGATGTCGCCGGCCACGGTGCCGATGACCACCCGGCCCAGGGTGGTGCGCTCCTTCTGCCGACGGGCCAGTTCCGGCTCCAGGACGGCCATGGCCGCCTTCATCGCCTCGGCGCCCATCGCCAGGTGGGGCAGGAAGTATTCGCCCCGGGCGAAGCGCTCACCCACCTCGCGGATTCCCCGAGCATAGCCCTGCTCGATGGCTTCCAGCGGATCCAGCCCCGCCTCCAGGGCCTGGCGGGCCAGTTCGGCCGCCCGCTCGATCTCTCCTTCGATGACGCTTTCGGCCATGGCGGCCAGCAGTTCCTCTTTGGACATCGCCGAAATCCTCCTTTGGGGTATCCCGAGCCTCATCCGTACCAGACGGGCAGATGCTCCAGGCCGTAGGGCCGGCCGGCCTGCAAGGTAATTTCCTCCAGTTCGCTCAACACCTCGTCGGGCAGGGCCGGCGGCTGATGGGCGGCGAGCAGTTCCTGGACCCGCTGATGGGCCCGTGCCGCCGCATCCAGCCCGCCCTTGTCTTCCCAGGCCTGGCGGAAGTCGCGGTCAATGACCGGCGAGGGCAGGTAGACTTCCTTCTGAAAGTGGCGCCGGGTGTGCTGGGTGACCAGGAAGTTGCCCCGATGCCCTACCTGGCGGATGATCTCCAGCCCCAGGGAAGGCTCGCTCGTGTCGATGCCGCGCAGGAAACGGCGTACCATGGCGATGATCTCGTGGTCGATGACCAGTTTCTCCAGGCTCTGGCAACTCTCGAAATCGAGCATGCCGGCCCCGGAGACCATGTTGATGCCTCCCAGGGCGGCTAGGAGCGTGCCCAGGGCCGACTCCAGCCCCACCTGGGCATCCAGGATTTTGGCGTCGCTCATGCCCATATAGGCGTGGGTGGGCAACCCCAGATGCTTGCCCACCTGCGCATAGGCTATGTCGATCATCATCGTCTCGATGGCCCCCATCGGCGGGGTGCCGGTGCGCATGTCGAAGGCGGCCGGAGAGCCGCCCCAGACCAGCGGGGCACCGGGGTTGGCCAGTTGCCCGATGACGATGCCGCTCAGGCTCTCGGCAGCGTGCTGCACGACCGAGCCGGCCAGCGTGGCCGGGCCGGTGGCCCCGGCCAGGGGCATGGAGACGAATTCGGCCGGGACGTTGTGCCGGGCGCAGTCCACTAGGTTGCGGCAGGTGATCTCGCTCCAGAGGAGCGGAGGCGAGGGACAGACATCGAAGACGGCCCGGGGTTTGGCCGCCAGGGCCTCCTCGCTCCCGGCCACCGCCACCAGGAGGCGGTACATCGTCTCCCAGGTCTCGACGGCAAAGGCCCCGGTGACGATGGGCTTGCTCGTGAGGCGCAGGGCCAGGTAGAGGCGGTAAAGGTCGGAGATCTCCCGCGGCACGTCGGAACAGACCAGGGCCGTGCTGACGGCATCCAGTTCCTTCAGGACGTCGGCCAGTTTCAGGAGGGCCACCAGGTCGGCGGTCACCGGCTTGCGGGAGCGGGTACTCCCGTGGTCGAGGATGTAGATGGCGGCCGAGCCGGGGTCAAAGTGCACGTCGTCGCCGCCATAGTGCACGGCCGGCCAGCCCTGGAGGTCGTAGAGGTAGAAAGATCGGGGCACCGTCTCCAGGGCCCGGTCCACCATCTGGGCGGGGATGTGGGCGGTGCGGGTCTCCCCGTCCACCCGGGCCCCGGCCCCTTCGAGCATCTCCAACGCCTCCTGGTCGTAGACGCGCACGCCCGGATCCTCCAGCAGGGCGTAGGCCTCTTCCAGGATGCGCCGCACGTCTTCTTCGGAGAGCAGGCGCAGTTGAATCGCAGCCATCGGACCTCCTCCTACGAACCTATCCAATCGCCAAGGGCCTCACTTCGGCCTTCAAGTCTCCGGGGCCGGCCGCAGCCGGAGGAAGCGCCGTTTCCCAACCCGCAGGAGCGAACCCTGGGGAAGGATGTCGCCCGGCCCGAGGAGGGTACGGGGATCGGTCAGGCGCTTCCCATCCAGTTCGACGGCCCCCTGCTTCAGAAGCCGGCGGGCCTCGCTGGTGCTGGGGACGAGGCCGGCCGTGCTCAGGAGGGTGGACAGAGGCATTTCACGCTCCAGGAAGAAGGTGGGGACCTCCTCCGGCGCCTGCCGTTGCTGGAAGACGCGCTCGAACTCCTCCTCGGCCCGGACGGCCTCTTCCTCGCCGTGGAGCCAGGCCACCAGGATGCGGGCCAGGCGTTTCTTCAACTCCATCGGGTGGGCCTCCCCGGAGGCGAGCGCCCGGCGCATCTCGGCCAGTTCAACATCGGGCACATCGGTAAGCAGTTCGTAGTAATCCATCATCACCGTGTCGTCAATGCGCATCACCCGGCCGTACATCTCCCCGGGCGGCGTGGTCAGGTCGATTGTGTTGCCGAAACTCTTGCTCATCTTGCGCCCGTCCGTGCCGATGAGCAGGGGACAGAGGAAGACGTCCTGTGGAGGAAGCCCCAGCGACTGCTGGAGTTCCCGGCCGGCCAGGATGTTGAACTTTTGGTCGGTCCCGCCGAACTCGACGTCGGCCTGAATCGCCACCGAGTCATAGGCCTGAAGGAGGGGGTACAGGAGTTCCATCAGGGAAAGGTGACGGCCCTCCTCGTAGCGCTTGCGGAAGGTCTCGTGCTGCATCATCTGGGCCAGGGTGAAGCGGCTGGTCAGGCGGAAGACGTCGGCCAGGGTGAAGCGGCCGAACCATTCGCTCTGCCAGCGGACCTCGGTGCGTTGGGCATCCACGATGAGGGAAAACTGCTGAATGTACGTCTGGGCATTGGCCTGCACTTCCTCCGGAGTGAGCATCTGCCGGCTCGTATCGCGCCCGGAGGGGTCGCCGATCTGGGCCGTCCAGTCGCCGACGATCAGCACGACCTGGTGGCCCAGGTCCTGGAACTGGCGCATCTTGCGCAAAACCACGGCGTGGCCGACGTGCAGGTCCGGCTTGGAAGGATCAAAGCCCAGTTTCAGCCGCAACGGACGTCCGGAGCGGAGTTTCTCGACAAGTTCTTCCCGGACGATCACCTCGGCGACGCCCCGGGTGAGGAGATGTTCCCAGTCCACCGTCGTCATCGCGCCCGCCTCCAAAACACCGGCGGGGCTATGGGACTCGACCGGTCCCACGCCCCGCCGGAAACGATTCCACCTACCGCTGCGCCCCTCAGGCGTGGAAGCCGGCCGGTCCCCCTTCCGGGGGCCGAAGGTAGATGTAACCACGCCAGTACCGCCACCAGCCGGCTTCCCGGGCACAACACCAGGACATCTCGACCTCCTATGTGTATTTTAACACCACTGGGGCCGGGTGTCAAATTTCCTGCACCTCCTTTCCAGGAAATCTCCATCCAACTTTCATAATTCCCGGTTATACTATTCCCAGATCGGCCAACGGGTTGGCCGGAACGTTGTAAGGAGGTGATGCAGGATGAAGAAGGTTTGGAAGTTTGTGGGCCTCGGCGGGTTGGTCGTGGTCGTGGTGTTGGGGACCATGGCCGCGGTGGCCTTTGCTCAGGGGCCGACGGCCGGTGAGAACCAGGGCACCTTCAACTTCTACGAGCGTTTCCGCCAGGCCCTGGCCAGCATCCTGGGCATCAGCGTCGAGCAGTACGATAACGCCGTGGCCCAGGCCCGCGATCAGGTGCTGAACGAAGCGGTGACCGAGGGCTGGCTGACCCAGGACCAGGCCGACTGGATGCGCCTGCGCCTGGAGCAGGGGCCCGGCCCGATGTGGGGCATGGGCCGGGGTTTTGGCCGGCACGGCTGGGGCCGGGGCGGAATGGTCTGGGGTGCCGACCTGATCTCCATCGCGGCCAAGCAACTGGGCATGTCCGTCTATGACCTGGGCAAGGCCCTGCAGGAGGGCAAGAGCATCGCCGACATCGCCAAGGAAAAGGGCGTGGACCCCCAGACCATCGTGGACGCCTACCTGGCCAAGGTGAGCGACAACCTGAAGCAGGCCGTGGAGGACGGCCGGCTCACCCAGAAGATGGCCGACGCGATGCTGGAGCAGGCCCGGGAGCAGGTGACCGACCAGATCAACGCCACCTGGCCCTACCCTCGCCCGGGCGGCTTCGGCCGAGGCCGATGGGGCGGCCCGTTGTTCTGGGGCGTGCCCAACGCGCCCGGCGAGGGCGGTTCGTAGGCCGGACCCACCCGCCCCGTTCGTGAAAGGAGGTCTGGCCGGAACGTTGGGGGACGCGGAATGCTCCGCGTCCCCCCTCTTGCTGGGGGAATTCGTTTGGGTGGGAACCCGGCCCTTCCACTCATCCAACTCCTGACCCGGCGGGCCGGCCCGTAGTGCACGTTGGCGCGTAAGGTGTGTGCCGGCCCTTGGTGACCGGCAGGAGGCCGCGTGATGGTTGCACCGCCGGTGAGGGCGCAACACACCCTTGTCGGCGACGCCTCCTACCGGCGGGTGTAGGGGTAGCCGAGGGCATTGCCCTCGGCTACCCATTGCCTTTACCGGCGGGAGGCCTGCGTGGCCGGTTGGCTGAAGCGTTTCCGCGCCCTGCTGGGGTGCATCGCCGGCCGGACGGTCCCCCAACCGGCCGAAGCCTTACCCGGAGGGGGCAGGACGGTCCTGCTCATCGGCCTGGGGCAGCGGCCCTGCGGGACACTGGCCCGGCGGTTGGAGGCATTGGGGTTCCGGGCCAGGGTCGCCTCCGGGGAGGAGGCCGGCCGGGAAGCCCTGGAGCGGGAAGGACCGGCGCTCGTGCTGGTCTGCGGGCCGGCTTCGCTCGATTTCTATCGCCTTCTCCGCCGGATGACCTCCGCCCCCATCCTGGCGCTGGATGCCCAGGCTCCGGAAGACAAGGTGCTGGCCGCCCTGGCCGGCGGGGTGGACCAGTTCCAGGCCCGGCCGGTGAGCGAGGGCGAGGCGGTGGCCCGGATTCTGGCCCTGTTGCGCCGCGCCGCCTAGCCGGTGGTCCGGGCGGTCGTGGTATAATGGGTTGGTCTGGAGGATTGCAGGGATGACCAAGCGCATCCTGGTGGTGGATGACGATCGCGAGATCGTGCGGCTGCTGCGGGCCTATCTGGAGCAGAACGGCTTTGAGGTGCTCACCGCCTACGACGGGGAGCGGGCCCTGCACATCCTTCGGCGGGAACGCCCCGACCTGGTGGTCCTGGACCTCATGCTCCCCGATCGGGACGGCTGGGAGGTCACCCGCATCGTGCGGGGCGACCCCAACCTGGCCCATATGCCGATCATCATGCTCACCGCCCGGGTGGAGGATCACGACAAAATCGTGGGGCTGGAACTGGGCGCCGACGACTATGTGACCAAGCCCTTCAATCCTCGGGAGGTGGTGGCCCGGGTACGGGCCGTGTTGCGCCGGGCGCAGGGGGAACCGGCCATGCCCCACCTGATTCGGGCTGGCCCGGTAAGCATCGACCTGGATGCCCACCAGGTACAGGTCGAGGGCCGGCCCGTGTCCCTGACGCCCAGCGAATTCGGCCTGCTCCGCGCCCTGGCCGAACAGCCCGGCCATGCCCTCACCCGCCTGCAACTCATCGAGAAGGGGCTGGGCTATGATTACGAGGGCCTGGAGCGGACGGTGGACAGCCACATCAAAAACTTGCGTCGGAAACTGGAGGAGGCCGGTGCCTCTCCCGACCTGATCGAGACGGTCTTTGGGGTAGGCTATCGCCTGAAGGTGGACGGATGAACCGGCTCTGGGTGCGGCTGACGCTGGCCTTTGCCCTGGTCATCCTGGTGGCGGTGGGGGTGATCGCTCTCCTGGCCGGTCTGACGGCCGGCCGGGAGTTTCACCGCTACCTGGCCTACAGCGACATCTGGCCCAACCAGGCCCTGGTGGATTACCTGGCCGGCTACTACCGTTTCCGGGGAGACTGGCAGGGCATCGCGGCCATCCTGGATCGGGAGGCCCGCCTGCCCAACCCGCGGATCGGGGCCCGGAGGGGGCTTTGGGCCGGTCCGCTGCGCTTTGTCCTGGCCGATGCCGAAGGCCGCGTGGTCTACGACGGTGTGGAGGGCCGGCCCGGCCGGCCGCTGAGGACCGAGGAGCGCGCCGCGGCCCAGGAGATCGAGGTGGACGGCACGGTGGCCGGATTCCTGGTGACCGTCGTCCTGGACCGGCCGGCCTTCCTGGGGCCGCTGGAGGAGATTTTCCTCTCCCGCCTGCAATGGTGGCTGGCCCTGGGGGCGATCCTGGCCGGCCTCCTGGGGCTGCTCCTGGGCGTGGTCCTCAGCCGGGGTCTCACCGCGCCGCTGCGACGCCTGGCCGAGGCCGCCCATGCGGTGGCCAATCGCGACTTCAGCCGGCGGGTCCAGGCCGAGGGCAGTACCGAACTGGTCGAGGTTGCCCGGGCCTTTAACCAGATGACGGCCGCCCTGGAGGAGGCGGAGCGACAGCGCCGCAACATGGTCGCCGACATCGCTCACGAACTGCGCACGCCGCTCAGCGTGCTTCAGGGCAACCTGCAGGCTATCCTGGACGACGTTTATCCCCTGGATAAAGAGGAGATCGCCCGCCTCTATGATGAAACCCGGCTGCTCAGCCGCCTGGTGGATGACCTACGGGAACTGGCCCTGGCCGATGCCGGCCAGTTGTGCCTGAACCTCCAGCCCCTGCAGGTGGCGCCCATCGTTCAGGCCACGGTGGACGGCCTGTCCCTGGCCGCCGAGAGCCAGGGGGTGAGCCTCTCTATGGAGTTGCCGAAAGACCTCCCACCGGTGCAGGCCGATCCGGACCGGCTAAGCCAGGTCTTGCGCAACCTGCTGGTCAATGCCCTTCAGCACACGCCGTCCGGTGGTTCGGTAGCGGTACGCGCCACCCCGATTTCCGGAGCGGTGGAAATCGCCGTATCCGACACCGGCGAAGGCATCGCTCCGGAGGACCTGCCGCACGTCTTTGAGCGCTTCTGGCGGGCCGACACGGCCCGGTCGCGGGACCGGCGATGGGCCGGCGGCACGGGACTGGGGCTTTCGGTGGCCCAGAGCCTGGTGCAGGCCCAGGGCGGCCGCATCTGGGCCGAAAGCGCGCCCGGCCGGGGCAGCACCTTCCGCTTTACCCTGCCGCTGGCCTGCAACGTCGCGGACCGGACATCGCCGGCCTGATTCGTCCCCTCGATGGGAGCCCCCAGCCCGGTGGTTCACCGCCGGGCGAGGTCAGCCTGTACGCTTCTCCACCGAGCGCACCGACGAGGTCGAATTCTTCTGGCGTGATTCCCCAAGGTGTGTTAAGATACTTCCGTCCTTTATGGGCCCCCTTTGACAAAGCCCGCCGCCAATGTTATGATGCCGAACAAAGGAGGATGCCATGAACCCGCAACTTCTACAAGGCCTGCTGGGGGCGGTGCTCTGTCTGGCCGGCTTTTCGCTCTACTGGGGCGGGCTTCGGGTAGTGGGGATGTTCCTGGGCGGCACCGTGGGCCTGCTCATTGGCCTGATCGTGGCCTATTTGACCCATCTGGAGCGTTCCTGGGCCCTCTTGGTTGCCATTGCCGCCGCCTTGGTGGGCATGGCCGTGGGCTGGAGCATCCTGAGGACGCTGCACGCCGTCCTGGTCTTTCTGATCGGGGCCGGCCTGGGCTTTCTCCTGACCCAGCAGGTCCTGGCCCCGGACTATGACGGCATCTGGACCGCATCATGGATGCCCTGGGCTACGGCCGTGGCCGGGGGCATCCTGATGGGCCTGTGCTTCCGTTACGTCATCATCCTGGTCACTACTGCCTTCGGCGCCTACCTCATCTACCAGGCGACCGGCCGCCTCTGGGTCGCCGTCCTGGCCCTGGTCGTGGGCCTGGCCTGGCAGATCGGGCTGTTCCACCGGCTGGGGGTGAGCAAACGGGTGCGGATGGATTGGAGGTAGGGCGTGCAACCGCTGGTGGCCATCGTCGGCCGGCCCAACGTGGGCAAATCCACCCTCTTCAACCGCATCCTGGGCCGCAAGCAGGCCATCCTCTCCGAGATTCCCGGCACCACCCGCGACCGCCTCTACGGCCAGGCCTCTTGGCGCGACCGTTCTTTCCTCCTGGTGGATACCGGCGGCCTCCTCCTGAGCGATGCGGAACTGGTCTCCCTTCCCCAGGCCGAGATCGTGCGCCGCACCCGGGAGCAGGCCCTGCTGGCCATCGAGGAAGCCGAGGCCATCCTCTTTGTGGTGGACGTCCTGAGCGGCCTCGTGCCCGGCGATGAGGACATCGCCCACCTTCTGCGTCGGACGGAAAAGCCGGTTTTCCTCGCCGTCAACAAGGCCGACAACGAGGAACGGAGGCAGGATGCGGTCGAGTTCTACCGCCTGGGCCTGGGCGACCCCTGGCCGATCTCGGCCCTGCACGGGAGCGGCGTGGCCGACCTCCTGGATGCCCTGGTGGAGGCGCTACCCCCGGCTGAAGCGGAGCCGGCCGAAGAGGAGGCCGTGCGCATCGCCATCGTCGGCCGGCCCAACGTGGGCAAGTCGCAACTCCTGAACACCCTCCTGGGCCAGGAGCGGGCCATCGTGAGTTCGATCCCCGGCACGACCCGCGATGCCCTCGATACCCCGCTCACCTGGGGCGACCGCCGCCTCATCCTCATCGATACGGCCGGCATCCGCCGACGGGGGCGCATCCAGGCCGGCCTGGAGCGCTACAGCGTCCTGCGGGCGCTGCGGGCCATCGAGCGCTGCGACGTGGCCCTGCTCCTCCTGGACGCCGCCGAAGGCCTCACCGCCCAGGATGCCCACATCGCCGGCTTCATCGTCCAGGCCTATCGGGGCATCGTGATTTTACTCAACAAATGGGACGTCGTCCCCAAGGACCCCCACACCTTCGACCAGTACGTTCGCCTCATCCGGGAGGAGATGCCCTTCCTGGACTATGCTCCGGTCGTCTCCGTCTCCGCCCTGACCGGCCAGCGCGTGGACCGGGCCGTGGAGACGGCCCTCTTCGTCTACGGGGAGTGCCGCAAGCGCATCCCCACCGCTCCGCTGAACGAGTTGGTGCGCGATGCCGTGGCCGCGCATCCTCCGGCCTCGACGGTGCGCGGCCGGCGTGTGCGCATCTATTACGCCACCCAGACGGGCGTGGCTCCGCCGACCTTTGTCTTTTTCGTCAACAACCCCGACTGGCTGCACTTTTCCTATCCTCGCTACCTGGAGAACCGCCTGCGCCAGGTTTACGGCTTCAGCGGGGCGCCGCTCCGGCTACTTTTCCGCCCCCGGGAAAAACGGCGGACGGCCTCGGAGGAACGGTAAAGAAGGAGGAACGTTGCAGGCGTTCAAGATCACCATCCTCTGGCGTTGAGGCCGGCCATGCTAGCCACGCTTGGCCGCCGCTTTATCCGCGCCTTTGATACCTTTCTGCGCTATGCGCTGGGCGTCTTTGAGTTCACCCAGGACGCCCGGTGCCTCCTGCGCCTGGGACGGACGCGCTGTCCCTATGACATCCGCCTGTCGGATGGGACGGTCCTCCGCCGCGGCGAGCCTCTCCTGGAACTCCACCTGTGGAACGAGCACCTGCCTCCGATGCCGCCCGGCGGGGCCGATGTGGCCTGGACGGTGCGCTTCCTGCGGCTGTGGAGATACTCCATCGCCCTCCTGGCCCGGTACTGGCAAAACCACCCGGAATTCGCTTCGGTGCAGGCCCTGCACGGCATCTTTGCCCTCCCCGGCGGAGCGGACCTCGCCCTCCAGGAACGCACCCTCCGGACGATGGGCTTTGATGTGGTCCTCCCCCGGCAGACTCCCTGGCGCATCTTTGCCTCTTTCTGGGAAAACCTCTACAACTGGGCCATCATCTGGACCTTTAACCCGGCCAGCCTGCGCGTGCGCAAACTGGTGCAGATGCGGCGCTGTCATGTGTGGATGTCGCGGAGGCGGCTGTTCGAGCGGTACCTCTCGCAACCGGAGGTCACCTCAGACGGCGGGGCAGAATAGCCGGGGACTTCCGGGCCGAGGGGGATGGAGGGAACCCCAAAAAGTTGCGCTCCCAGGTGGGTTATAGTACAATGCCGGCCGTCCGGAGGTTGAGGCCGTTCCCCGGAGGAGGTGATTTTTATGACCCGGACGATCGCCATCGCCGGGAAGGGGGGAAGCGGGAAAACCACCGTGGCGGCGCTGCTGGCCCAGTACCTGAGCCGCTACGGAACCGTCCTGGCCGTGGATGCCGATCCCTCCGCCAATCTCCATATGGCGCTGGGGATGCCCCTGGAAGCCACGGTGGGGGACATTCGGGAGGGGATGCTCGAGGAGGTCCGGCGCGGCACCTTTCGCGCCGGCCTGAGCAAACAGGATTACCTGGAGTGGAAGATCAGCGAGGCGCTGGTCGAGGGGCAGGGGATTGACCTGCTGGCCATGGGCCGGCCGGAAGGCCCCGGCTGTTATTGTGCCGCCAACAACATGCTCCGCGCCTGCCTGGACCGCCTGCAGGGCCAGTATGACTATGTGGTGATGGACAACGAGGCCGGTATGGAACACCTCAGCCGGCAGACTACCCGCGATGTGGACATCCTCCTCCTCATCTCCGACCCCTCCATCCGGGGGATCTCGGCGGCGGCGCGGATGCAGGAACTCATCCACGAACTGCGCACCCACGTGGGGAGAATCGCCCTCATTGTCAACCGGGTGGAGGGTGCCTTACCCCCGGCCGTGCAGGAGGCCATCGTTGCCGGGGGTCTGGAACTCCTGGGCGCGCTTCCCGACGCCCCTTCCGTCCGGGAGTACGATGCCCTGGGCCGGCCGATCGCCCTCCTGCCGGAGGACGACCCCCTGCGTCGGCGGGTGGTCGAACTGGCCCGGGCACTGGGATTGCCCTGAAGGCGGGCCGGGAGGAGACGGGCGATGCGCGTGCTGGTTACCGGAGCCTCGGGATTTGCCGGGAGCCACCTCTGCGAGCACCTTCTGGCCCAGGGGGAGGAGGTCTTTGCCCTCGGCCGGGCCGGCTGCTCCACGGAGAACCTTCAGGGCATCCGGGAGCGCATCACGGTGCTTTCCGGCGACCTCCTGGACCGGGAGTGGACCGGCCGGATGGTGGCCGAGGTCCGGCCCGAAGCCGTTTACCACCTGGCCGGCCTGGCCTCTCCCAGCGCCTCCTTCGCCGACCCGGCCGGCACGCTGACCACCAACATCCTGGCCCAGGTGCACCTCTTCCAGGCCATCCTGGAAGCCGGGCTGGACCCGGTGGTGCTGGTGATCGGTTCGAGCGAGGAATACGGGATGGTCCCCCCGGAGGAGGTGCCGATCGACGAGGATACCCCGCTTCGGCCGGCCAACCCCTATGCCGTAAGCAAGGTGGCCCAGGATTTCCTGGGCCTGCAATATTTCCTCAGCCACCGCCTGCGGGCCGTGCGGGTGCGTCCTTTCAACCATATCGGCCCGCGCCAGGCCCTGGGCTTTGTGGCCGCCGACTTTGCCCACCAGATCGCCTCCATCGAGGCCGGTCGGCAGCCTCCGGTCCTCCGTGTGGGCAACCTGAACGCCCGCCGGGACTTTACCGACGTGCGCGACATGGTGCGGGCCTATGCGCTGGCGGTGGCCTGCGGCGAACCGGGCGAGGTCTATAACATCGGCAGCGACACGGGCCACACCATCGCCGAAATCCTGGAACTCCTCCTGGGCTTTTGCCGGGTGGAGGTGCGCGTCGAGACCGATCCGGCCCGCCTCCGTTCCGCCGACATCCCGGTTCTGGTCTGCGACAGCCGCCGTTTCCGCCGGCGCACCGGCTGGCAACCCCGCATCCCGCTGGAGCAGACCCTTCGGGATACCCTGGACTACTGGCGGGAGCGTGTGGGGGCTTCCCGTTGAACTCGGGGCGAAGGTGAAGGAGATGGCCGAAATTTCCTGGCAGGAAAGGGCGCGGGGGGTCGTTCTGGAGAACGCCTTCTGGCGGCTGGACTACGACCTCCTCCTGGGCCTCTTCAATCTGACCTCGCCCCGTATCCCTGCCTTCCAGTTGCGCTGGGCCCGTTCCAGCGTCCTCTACCTTCGGGGACAGGCCCGCGGGGTCGTTGGCAGCGACGATTGTCGGCAGCGGGGTTGGAGCGTGCAGCCGGTCGAGGATCGCCAGGGTCGGGGATATCTCCTCACGGTTACCTGTGCCGACGGCCGGCGGCCGGCCCTGGAATTCCGGGCGACTCTGTACGATTCTTCCCCCCTTCTGGTCCTGGAAGTGGCCCTGCACAACACCCTGGCCGAACCGATCGCCGTCAGCGTCCTGCAGCCGCTGGAACTGGACCCGGACTGGGGCGGCCGGATTTCCCTGGGACGCCCGCTCTCCGGTTTTTACAGCGCCGGGTGGCAATCGTGGTCGCCGGCGGTTTGGCGGCCGGCCCACGCTCGGGCCCCCCATCCCCACCTGGGCCCGCTCACCACGCCGATGCACGGTGTCTCCTCCCCCTTCCCGGCCCGCCCCGGCTGTTTCCAGGCCGATCTGGTCGGCGTGTTGACCTCGGCGGAGGGCCCGGCTTTGCTGGCCGGCCTGCTGACCACGGCCGACCAGTTCGGCCGCTTCCAGGCCCGGCTGAGCCGCGCTCAGGCCCGGCTGACCCTGGCCTGCTCTGCCGACGGCATGCCCCTCTCTCCCGGAGAGCGGCTCTCCTCCGAACGGACGGCCCTGCTTCTGGCCGATTCCCGGGAGAGGCCGCTGGAGGCCTATGCCGAGGCGCTGGGGAAGGAGATGGAGGCCATCATCGGTGAGGAGGTCCCTCGGGGTTGGTGCAGTTGGACCGCTTTTTATCAGGACCTGACCGAGGAGGATGTCCGGCGGCAGGTGGAGTGGCTGGCCCGCCATCGGGAGGAACTGCCGGTCGAGGTCATCCAGGTGGACGACGGCTGGGAGCGGGCTATCGGCGACTGGACGGCCAACGAGCGTTTTCCCCATGGCATGGCGCACCTGGCCGAGGAAATCCGGCAGGCCGGCTTCCGGCCCGGCCTGTGGCTGGCTCCCTTTATCGTCCATCCCCGTTCCCAACTGGCGAAAGCCCATCCGGAATGGCTGCTCCGGGATGAACGCGGCCGGCCGGTCAACGCCGGCTACGGCTGGGGGGACTTTTGCTCCGGCCTGGACCTGACGCACCCGGAGGTCCAGGACTGGCTGCGCCGGCTGATCGCCAGCGTCGCGCAGGAGTGGGGATATACCTACCTCAAACTCGATTTCCTGTATGCTGCCGCTCTGCCGGCCCGGCGCTATCGGCCGGATGTGACCCGTGCCCAGGCGCTGCGGCGGGGGTTGGAGATCATCCGCGAGGTCGCCGGGGAGCAGGCCTTTCTCCTGGGCTGCGGCTGTCCGCTAGGGCCGGCCGTCGGTCTGGTGGACGGAATGCGCATCGGCACCGATGTTTCCCCGAACTGGCGGCCCCGGCAGGGCCTGATCACCCCCCTGGTCCGGGGCGATCCCACCTTCCCGGCCACGGCCAGTTGTCTTCGCAACACCCTCACCCGTTCCTGGATGCACCGCCGCCTCTGGCTGAACGATCCGGATGCCCTGATCCTGCGCCGGGCCAACAATCGCCTGACCCCGGCGGAAGTCCGCAGCCTGCTGACCGTGGCCGCCCTGAGCGGAGGCCTGTGGATGCTGGGGGATGACCTGCCCTCGCTAGAAGAGGAACGGCGAGTCTGGGCGGCATTGGGCCTGCCGCCGCATCGGGGGGGAATGGACATCCCGGACCTCCTGCGGCGGGAGGTGCCGGAGCAGGTCGTCCTGGAGCGGAGCGGTCCCTGGGGGCAGGGCCGGCTGGTGGCCCTCTTCAACTGGGGCGAGCGGCCGGCCGAGCATGTCCTGGAAGCGCCCGCCCTGGGGTTGCCGGCGGACCGGTCCTGGCACGGGCACGAGTTCTGGAGCGGCTCCTGCTTCCGCCTGCCGGGGCATGCCCGCCTGGTCCTCCCACCGCACGGTTGTGCCGTCTTCCTGTGGCGTCCGGTCGAGGAAGGGCCCCAGTGGCTCGGCTCCACCCTGCACCTCCTGCAGGGGGAAGAGGTGCAGGGTTGGGAGAGCGATGCCACGGGGGTGGAACTGACCTTGGATGCCGGCCGGGCGCTCTCCGGGAGCATCGTCCTGGGGCTTCCGAACCCTTCCTTCCGGGTGCGGAGCATGCCGGAAGGAGGGGTCGAACGCCTGGAGCCCGTGGCCGAGGGAGTCTGGCGGCTTTACCTGCAGACGAAGGGAACGGGGCCCCTGCGTCTGACCGTCCGCTGAAGCCCCCTCGCGGCTATTCCTCCTCGCCGAACACCTCGGCGGTGAAGGAGTAGAGTTCGGCCTGGGGGTCGCGCCAGGCGTTGCCGGGCAGGCCGGCCTTGTGGCAGACGCCCTCCAGGAACTCTTCCCGCGTCCATCCCTGCTCCGTGGCCACCTGGGGCAGGAGGAGGCCCTGGTAGGGGCCGTAGCGGATGATCAGGCCGTGCTTGCCGACCACGATGGCGTTGGTGTCGGTCACGCGCTGGATGGGCGAGAGGAGGGAGATTTCGATGGCGATCTCCTCCAGTTCGCTCGCCCGCACGGGAGGAAAGCGCGGGTCCTCCACCGCCGCGGCGACGGCCATCTTCTGGATGGTCTGGTAGAGCGGCTCCTCGGAGTAGATGTAGCCGATGCAACCGCGGAGTTGACCGTGCTTCCGCAGCGTGACAAAGGCCCCTCCCGGCCGGAGAAAGTGGGGGTTGGTCGTTTGATAGGGAGGAATCTTTTTTTCCTTCAGGTAGGTGGTGATCGTCTGGCGGGCCAGCCTCAGGAGTTCGGCCCGCTCCTCTGCCGAGAGGGTGCCCTCCTCCGGCCCCGCGGCGACGCCGCCTTCGCCCCGACAGCCGGCCAGGAGGGTCAGCAAGGCGGCCAGGACCACCGTTTTCCACCAGAACAGACCTTTTTTCGCCATGGCAGCCTCCTTGGGGCGGAATAGCGAAGTAGAGGCGTATCCGGGATGCGCCCCTACTTACTCGCCCAGAATTTGACCGCACCGTAGCCCACGACTTGGTCGCGCCGGCCCTCGGGCACGTCGCCGGAGTTGGCATAGTGCAGGATGGTGGCCCGGTCGGCTCCCAGCACCCGGGACACTTCCATCACCACGGCCACGGCCTGCTGGCCGCAACAGGGCGTCTGCAGGTTCGGTATCCCCAGCGACATCGAACGGGCCGCCTCCCGGCGAAACTCTCCCACGTCCAGCGTGGCGATGGCCGCCAGGAGCGCCTGGTCCACCCGGACGGCTTCCTCGTAAGGGGGGTAGTGGGAGAGGTCGGTACTGCCGATGAGCAGGACGTTGCATCCGGGCAGGACCCGGCTCAACGCGGCGGTCAGGGCGCGGGCGTTTTCCTGGGTGGGCATGCCGATCAGGATGGGCACGATCGGCGTATCGGGCAGGACCCGCTGAAGAAAGGGCAGTTGCACTTCCAGGGAATGTTCCAGAGCGTGGAGTTGGGGGTCGCTCTGGAAGGAGGGATCGGCCTCCAGGATAGCCCGGGCGAGTTCGGCATCCACGGGCACCGTCCCCAGGGGGGTCTGGAAGGCTCCGGCGGGGTAGACGCCGATGCCGGTGAAATCGGCCAAGCGGTGGTTCGGGCCGATCAGGATGACGGCATCATAGTGCAGTCCCCGCAGTTCGGCGTAGGCATAGGCGGCCACGGGGCCGGAGTAGATGTAACCGGCGTGGGGGACGATCAGGCCGATGGGCCGGCCGGGGGTCGGCTCGATGCCCTCCAGGAAGCCGTCCACCATCGCGGCCAGTTGCCCGGGATCGGCGGGGTAGAACTGGCCGGCCACGGCCGGCGGACGAATCGGGCCGGCCGCGAGCGTGGGCGAGGGACGGGCCGTCGGAGGCGCGCCCCCGCACCCGACCAGGAGGAGAGCCAGGAACACCCCCAGGCTCCAGAACGCTTTTCCGGGCATCGCCACCTCCTCTTATTTCCACACCCCGGGAATCTCCTGCCCGCAATAGGCACAGCGGCCGTCCTGGAGGTGCGTCTCCACCAGGGTCATCCCACTGCGCAGGAGGACCGCTCTGCCGCAGCGGGGACAGTAGGTGTGGGCGGCCGGGTCCCCGGGGATGTTGCCCACGTAGACGTAATGCAGGCCCTCGCCCATGGCGATCTCCCGGGCCTTGTGCAGCGTCTCCGCCGGCGTCGGGGGCAGGTTCTGCAGGCGATACTGGGGGTAGAAGCGGGAAAAGTGCAGCGGGACATCGGGGCCCACTTCCTCCCGCACCCAGCGGGAGAGTTTGCGCATATCCTCCAGGTCGTCGTTCAGGGTGGGCACGACCAGGTTGACGATCTCCAGGTGGATGCCGCTCCGGGCGATGGTGCGGATGGCGTCCAGCACCGGCTGTAAGGTGGCGGAGCAGACCTCCCGGTAGAAATGCTCGCTCACGCCCTTCAGGTCGATTTTGATGGCGTCCACCACCCGGCAAAGTTCCTGGAGCGGCTCCGGGTTGATGTATCCGGCGCTGATGACGACGCTGCGCAGGCCGTGGGCGCGGGCCAGGACGGCGGTATCGTACATATATTCGTAGAAGACGGTGGGCTCGGTGTAGGTAAAGGCGATGGAAGGGCTGCCCTGCCGAAGGGCCAGGGCCACCACCTCCTCCGGCAGGAGGCGGGTAAAGGTGGTTTCCTCGGGAGGAACCTGGGAGATTTCCCAGTTCTGGCAGTAGAGGCAATGGAGGTTGCAGCCGGCCGTGGCCAGCGAGAGGGCCGTCGTGCCGGGAAGAAAGTGGTAAAAGGGCTTTTTCTCGATAGGGTCCAGGTGGAGGGCGCAGGGGTTGGCATAGACCATCGTGTACAGCGTGCCCTCCCGATTTTCGCGCACCCGGCAGTCCCCGCGCTTTCCCGGGGAGATCATGCAGCCCTTGGGGCAGAGGCGGCATTTGACGTAGGAACCGGCGTGCTCGACGTGGCAGAAGGAGATGGAGGAGGGTTCGGTTCCGGTGTGGCAATCGCCGCAACGGGTGGTCTGGGCCACCGGGAGGAAGAAGCGGGCCGGCCGGGCGTAAAAGGGTGGGGGCGGCAGGGTACTCTCCCCGGCCGGGGAAATCCGGCGCAGCCCCTCCAGGACGGTGACGGCACCCAGAGCCCCCAATCCCAACCCCAGAGCGCCTTGGAGCAGTTCTCTTCGGGTCAGGAGGCGCATCTTCGTGCTCCCGGTCCCGTCCTCAGGCGGGACCCTTTACTCCATAAGCAGGTCGGTTGGATTGGCAATCCGACCGGCCTAAAAGACATACTCCACGACCGGGACGGCCTGGCGGGCCAGGACACCGGCCAGGAGGAGGGTCGAAAAGAGCGCCGCCAGGCCGGCCACGAGGATCAGGGCGTGTTTCCAGCCCCGCCAGCCCTTCAGCCGGCGGGTGTGAAAAGCCAGGGTGAAGAGGCCCCAGGTGAGGAGGGTCAAGACCTCCTTGGGGCTCCAGGACCAGGGGCGTCCCCAGGCCCACCAGCCCCATACCATCCCCAGCACCATCCCCAGGCTGAGCCAGGGGTAGCCCCAGGCCAGGCCGCGCCAGGCCACCTCCTCCGCGTCATCCGAAGATATGGGCAGCCGGCCCGGCGGGAGGAGGCGCAGGAGGCCGGCGCTTCCGGCCAGGACCAGTCCTCCATAGCCCAGGGTGGTCGCCAGGACGTGCAGGGGGAACCAGATGCTCCCCAGCGCCGCCATCGGCGGGTGGGGCAGGCGGCTGCCCCAGGGGAGGAGGAGCAGAGACAGCGCCACGATGAGGCCGGCGGCCAGGCCGGCGCAGGCTCCGGCCAGCGCCTCCTGCCGGCGAGGGGCGCCCAGGGCGCCGGCCAGCGCGGTCGCTGCGGCGGTGAGCAGGAGGACCTCATAGAGGTCGGTGAGCGGCCAGCCCTGTACCTGCAACCCCCGGGAGACCAGGATCAGGAGGAGGAGATAGCCGCCGGCACCGGCACACCAGCGGGCCCGGTGTCCCAGGCCGGGCTTTTTTGCCAGGAGGCCGGCCAGGGCCAGCCCGCTCCCGCCGAAGAGGCAGGGGAGGGCCAGGATGGCCAGGAGGTCTTCCCAGGCGAGGGCGCTCACGTCGTTCCTCCAGAGGCCTCTTCCCGGCCGAGACGTACCCAGAGGGTTCCGTCCTCATCCAGCCGGGCCCAGAGGCGACGCGGGGGGAAAAGGAGGGCTAGGCCGCTTCCGACCACGAAAAGGCCGCCGGCGCTCAGGAGGAGGGGAAAGGCGGGGTCGTGGACGGCCTCGACCTCCAGGAAGAAGGTGGGGCGAAAGGAAATCCGACCGGCCGGCAGTTCCAGGGCGGTGTTGGGGGCGATGCGCCCGTCAAAGAGCGGGCGGTTCAGCCCGGCCTGCTCGATGCGCACCTTCAGCGGCCCCTCCCGGAAGCCGGGCAGGGCTGTGGCCGAAGGGGCTATGGTGACGTGCAGGGCCAGGGCCGGTACGTCGAAGGATTGCTCCGTGGCTCCGGCGGGGAAGCGCAGGACGGTGGGGCCGGCGGCAGGTAGCGGCGAGGTCGCCGGATGTCTCGGAAGGATTTTCCCCATCGGGGGAGGCGAGGCTGCCCGACCCGCCCCTAGGGAAACGATGTCCAGGGGGCGGCCCGTGCGGTCGGCGGCCTCGACCTCCAGGGCCGGGCCGTAGGAACGCAGGTACAGGTGGACCCCGCAGGCGGAAAGCGGACCCTCCGTCCCCGTCCGGCCCCGGCCGGCGGCCTCCCTCTCGCGGATGAGGACTTGTCCGGAGACGCGGCGCAGAAAGCCGCCGGATTCTTCGGCCTGGAGGTCCAGGGCGGCGATGGTGCAGGCCGGGCGGCCGGGCAGGGATGTCGGCGTGCCGGCATCGAGGAGAAGGCGGTGGCGGGAGACCAGGGGCTGGAGCAAGAGGGCGGGGATGAGGAACAAGAGCCCCAGGTGGGAAAGGAGCGTTCCCAGCGGGGCCAGGCGCGGCGTTTCTCCGTAGAAGTAGTGCGGCCGGCCGGGCTCCTCCCACCATCGGTATCCCCACCTCCGCAGGTGGCGGCGGGCTTCGGGAAGGGAGAACGTCCGGCCGGCCGGCGCGTAAGCGGCCTCGGGCAGGCGGAGGGCCGGCGGCCTCCGCATCGCCCGCAGGAGCCGGCCCAGGCGGTCCACCGTGCAGGCCAGGAGGTTCAGGAAAAGGGCCGCCCCGACGGCCCAGAAGAAGGGAGAATGGAAGAGGTCGGGAAGCCCCAGGGCCTCGTAGATTCCCCAGGCCGGGCCGTAGCGCTCGCGCATGGCCTCCTGCCAGACCCTCAGGCCGTCCTCATCCAGTTCGGCCGGCCGCTGGGGAACGGCCAGGCCCGTCAGGGTCAGGAGCAGGGCCAGGAGCAGGAACAAGACGGCCACCTTTCGGGAGGCCAGAAAGTCCCAGCAACGGCGCCATAGCGTCTTCCGCCCGCGCAGAGCGTCCGCCATGCCCGGCTTCCTGCGGCCCCCTGGACGGGGAAGGGAGCCGCACCTGTATCATAGTACGAGGTCCAGGGATCGTCAAGTCTGGGCAGGCGGTTCCGGGAAAGCATACCCAGAGCCCGATCCGCGACCAGCCCTCGAGTTGTTCCCGCCCGGTCCCCTACTTCGGTAAATCGTAGAGGCAGGCGTTCCCGTCCAGCATGGCCCGGACCTGTTCCTCGGTCAGGCCGACCTCTTCCAGTACAGCCGGCACGCTGATGGCCATTTTCCCGGTACTCGCGCTCCGGCATCCCAAGTTGATCGCCTGGTAAGCCTCCCGTATCGAATGGACGGTTTCGCCAAGTACCCCCAACGCTGTAGTGCTCAGGACCTTGTGTACGGGCAAAAGATTGACCCTGACGACTCGGGTTTCGTCCAGAGTGGGCGGGGAGGGATTCGAACCCTCACGCCTCGCGGCCCATGCTCCTAAGGCATGTGTGTCTGCCGTTCCACCACCCGCCCTACAGTTGATGATACCACACCACGGCTTTCCAAGCAACCCGGCCGGTGCGGTGGGGCAGGGTTTTCCTATTTTCCAACAGAGAACTCGATACGGCCGGCGCCTGGGGTTCAGCAGCGTATCGAAACCCGCGGTGCCCTCCTCGACGAACTTGACGCTCTCTTGACAAAAATCCAGTAGTGTTGTATAATCAATAGTGTAAATGCATCCTGGTCGGAGGAGGACGGCGATGGAGGAAAATCTCGGTTGGGGTCGGCGGCGGCGCGGCTGGGGGCAACTGGCCCTCTTCCTGCGGCCGGCCATCCTGCTCTTCTTGAGGCAGGACCCTTCCCACGGCTATACCCTGATCGAGGACCTGCGTCGGGAAGGCTTCATGGACGAGGACCTGGACCCGGCGGTGGTCTACCGGTATATGCGCGAGATGGAGGAAGAGGGGCTGCTCACCTCGGAGTGGGATACTTCCGGGGGCGGTGTTCCCCGGCGGGTCTACCGCCTGACGCCGGCCGGCGAGGAGTTTGTGCGGGGCTGCATCGTGAACCTGCGGCGTACCCGGCGGCGGCTGGGGAAGATCTTTCGCCTCTACCGCCAGCAGTTTCCGGAGGAGGGGCGATGAGCCTGCCGGATGCGCTTCTGGAGACGTTGACCGACGCGCCGCTGGAGGCGGTCTGCGTGGGAGCGCACTGGACGGCGGTGGTGGTTTCGCGGGGCGGCCGTCGGCGTTGCGGCCTGGCCTCAACGCTTCCCGGCGAAGGCCCGCACGGGGAATCCCCCGTGCGCTGGGCCGGCCATCTCCTGGAGCACGGCGCTCTGGAACTGGCCGGCCTGCTCCGCTCGGAGGAGCCCCTGGAGGCGAGCATCGGGCTGGCGGCGGTCAACGCCCTCCTGGAGGTGGACGAGAGCCGCTGCCGGGAGGAGAACGCCCTGCACATCCTGGAGCGCGAGGGCCGGGGCAAGAGGGTGGCCCTGGTGGGCCATTTCCCCTTCATCCCTCGCCTCCGGCCGGCCGTGGGCGAACTGTGGGTGCTGGAGCAGCACCCACAGCCGGACGAGTTCCCGGCCGGGCGGGCCCCCGAACTCCTCCCCCAGGCCGATGTGGTCGCCATCACCGGTGCGGCGCTCATCAACCATACCCTGGAGGGCCTCCTTGCGCTCTGCCGTCCCGGGGCGGCGGTCCTCATCCTGGGCCCCAGCACGCCCCTCAGCCCGGTCCTCTTCCGCTATGGAGCGACGGCGTTGGCCGGCACCCTGGTCACCGACCCCGCCGCCGTATTGCGTTGTGTGGGCCAGGGCGCCACCTTCCGGCAGATCGAAGGTGTTCGCACCGTAGTCATGTTTTCAGGAGGAATGAGATGAAGATCGCTGCAGTGACCGAAGACGGCCAGACGATCAGCCAGCACTTTGGCCGGGCTCCCTACTACCTGGTCTTGACGGTGGAAGAGGGTCAGATCGTCGGCCGGGAGATGCGGGACAAACTGGGCCACGCCCAGTTCGCCGGGGGACCCCATGTTGAGGACCCTCGCGGCCACGGATACGGCGCGCACGCCGCGGACCGGCACGCGCGTATGGCCCAGGCGATCGCCGATTGCCAGGTGCTGCTGGCAGGAGGGATGGGCTGGGGCGCAAGGGAAAGCCTGGAGCAGAGGGGCATCCGGGTCGTCATGACCGATATCGCCGACATCCAGCAGGCCGTCCAGGCCTATCTGGCCGGGACGCTGGTGGAGCGTCCCGATTTACTGCACTGAAGGAGGTGAGGAACGATGCGTCGCTTCATCTGCGCCGATTGCGGCCACACCTTTGAGGTCGCCTACGGCACCGGCACATCCGGAGCGCAGATGACCTGCCCCAAGTGCGGGAGCCGCAACGTCCACCGGGCTCCGGAGGACCGCGGGTATGCCCGCGCCGGGCGGGGCCGGCCCTGGGGCCGCGGCGCCGGCGCAGGCCGGGGTCCGCGCTGGTGCCGATGACCGGGAGGGGGACAGGAGCGGGCCCCTAGGCCGCTCCTGTCCCCCGGAGCAAACGGCGATGCGTATCACCGTGGCCAGCGGCAAAGGCGGAACGGGGAAGACGACCGTCGCGATCGCTCTGGCCCTTTCGCTATCGAGAACGATGGCTTCGGGGACGGTGTTGCTCCTGGACGCCGACGTCGAAGCTCCCAACGCCCATCTCTTCCTTCACCCGACCTGGGAGCGACGCGAGGAGTTTGCCCAACCCGTCCCCGAGGTCGATTTGGAAAGGTGTACCGGCTGCGGCCGTTGCGCCGAGGTCTGCGCCTACCACGCCATCGCCGTGTTTCCGCCGTCCAGGCCGGTAGAGCGGCCGATCGTGCTCGTGTTTCCGGAGCTGTGCCACGGCTGCGGCAGCTGTCCACGCGCCTGCCCGGCAGGAGCGATCCGCGAGGTGCCGCAGCGAACGGGTGTGATCGAGGAGGGGACCGCAGGCACCATCCGTCTGGTTCGGGGTATCCTGGACGTGGGGCGGGCTATGGCCAGCCCGCTCATCCGCCGCCTGAAGGAACGGGCCCGCGACCACGCGGGGGTCGTCATCCTGGATGCCCCACCGGGCACCGCCTGCCCGGTCGTGCACGCGATGCACGGGGCGGATTACGTGCTCCTCGTCACCGAGCCTACTCCTTTCGGCGAGCACGATTTGCGCCTCGCGGTCGGGGTCGTCCGGGAGTTGGGCATCCCGGCCGGGGTGGTGATCAACCGCGATGGCATCGGCGACAGCCGGGTGGACTCTTTCTGCGAGGAAAGCGGGCTGCCGGTGCTCATGCGCATCCCCTTCGATCGGGGCATTGCCACGGCATACGCTGAGGGCGTTGCGCTCCCGGTCGCCTTCCCCCAATACAGGGAACGGTTCTTGGCGCTTTACGAGGCCATCTTGGAGAAATGGGATGGCTGACGGTCCGGGGCACCCTTCCGCAAAAGGTAACCGGCAGGTACGACCACGGGAGGTCGTCGTCCTGAGCGGCAAAGGAGGGACGGGCAAGACTTCCGTCCTGGCCAGCCTCGCGCATCTGGCGGCCCAGGAGATGTGCCTGGTCCTTGCCGATGCCGACGTGGATGCGGCGAACCTGGAACTCGTGGTCGGAGCGGAGGTGCAGAGGCGGGAGGAGTTCCGCGGCGGCCAAGTGGCCGTCGTGGACGCCGTCGTCTGCACTGCCTGTGGCCGCTGCGCCGAAGTCTGTCGCTTTGGGGCGGTCTTGCCGGGGGAACCGTATACCGTGGACGAGGTGCTCTGCGAAGGGTGCAGGGTCTGTCTCTACGAATGCCCGGCCGGGGCGGTCCGCATGGAGGAATCGCTGGACGGGTACTGGTTCGTCTCGCGCAGCCGCTACGGATGGCTCATCCACGGAGCCCTGCGGGCCGGGCGGGAGAACTCGGGCAAACTGGTGTCCCTGGTGAAGAAGGAGGCCCGCAGAATGGCCAAGGAAACCGAGGCCGAGCTGCTTCTCGTGGATGGGCCCCCGGGGATCGGTTGCCCCGCCATCGCCTCTTTCTCCGGAGCGGACCTTGCACTCGTCGTCACCGAGCCGACCGTGGCCGGAGTGCACGACCTGGAACGGGTCGTTGCCCTGGCGCGCCATTTTGCCGTGCCGTTGGCCGTCTGTCTGAACAAGGCCGACCTGAGCGCGACGCAGCGCCGGGAGGTGGAGCGTTTCTGCTCCCGAGAAGAGATCGCCGTTGCGGGCAGCATCCCGTTCGATCACCGGGTCGTCGCGGCCATGCTGCGGGGCCGGCCGGTGACCGCGGACGGGGATGGGCCGGCGGCACAGGCGATCCGCCGGCTGTGGGAAAATTTGCGCGCGCTGGTGGAGGTGTAGCGATGTGTCAGGCGCGGGTGTACCTGGTGCGTGACGGGCAGGAAGAGGAAGTGTTGCGCGACGTGATCCTTCTGGAGCGGACGCCTCAGGGCGTCCGGCTGCATACCTTCTTCGAGGAGCCGCGTCTGATCGCGGCCGAGGTGGCCCAGGTGGACCTCCTCAAGCATACCGTGCGCCTGGTGCCGAAGGAGGAGGAACCGTGAGCGAGCGCGAGAAACTCCTGGTGCTCTTGCCGCACTGGATCGAGCACAACGAAGAGCATGCCGGCGAATTCCGCCGCTGGGCGGAGCAGGCCGGGCCGGCCCGCCAGGACATCCTACGGGCCGCCGCGGCCCTGGAGAAGGCCAACGAGGCCCTGCGTCGGGCGCTGGTCGCCTTGGGGGGACGGGCATGAGCCTGCTGTACGGCCCCGTGCCTTCCTGGCGGCTGGGACGGTCGCTCGGGATCGACTTGCTGCCGGGGCAGGGGAAAACGTGCAGCTTCGATTGCATCTATTGCCAGTTGGGACGGACGACCCGTCCGTGTGTGGAGCGGGACGAGTTCGCCCCTCTGGAGTGGCTGCGGGCAGAGCTGGCCGCTTTGGGCCCCCTGGAGATCGACTTTGTCACCTTTTCCGGCACCGGGGAACCGACCCTGGCCGCGAACCTTGGGGAGGCGATCGTCCTGGCCCGTGAGACGTTGAACCGGCCCATCGCCGTGCTCACCAACGCCTCGCTGATGGTCCGCGAGGACGTTCGCCAAGACCTGGCCCTGGCCGATCTCGTGGTCGCCAAGGTGGATGCACCGGATACCGGACTTTTCCAGGCGATCAACCGGCCCTTTATCGAGGAAAGTCTGGAGGAAATCCTGGCCGGCATCGCTCAGTTTCGGCGTGAAACAACCGCTCGCCTCGCCCTCCAGATGATGTTCGTCGCGGCCAACCGGGGGCGTGCCGCAGAGATGGCGGCCATCGCCCGCTCTCTGGAGCCCGACGAAGTGCAACTGAATACGCCGCTGCGTCCCAGCCCGGAGCCGCCGCTTTCCCGGCAGGCGATGGCCGAGATCGAGGCCCATTTTGCCGACCTGCCGGCGGTCAGCGTTTACCGGGCGGCACGGCCGGCCGTGGCTCCGCTGGACGTGGCCGAGACCCGACGGCGCCGGCCGTCGGGTTGAACGAAGGAGGTTTCCATGCGTGTCGCGATTTCTGCCGGCGGAAACGACCTGGATGCGCCCGTCAGCCCCGTCTTTGGGCGCTGTCCGGTGTACCTGTTTGTGGATACGGAGACCATGGAAGTGGAGGCCGTGCCCAACCCGGCAGTTTCGGCCGCCGGAGGAGCCGGCATCCAGGCGGCACAGTTCGTCGCCCGGCAGGGGGCACAGGCGGTGCTGAGCGACAATCTGGGCCCCAACGCCTTCCGGGTGCTGGCTGCCGCCGGCATCCCGGTCTACCGGGTGAGCGGGGGCACCGTGCGACAGGCGGTGGAGGCGTTCAAAGAAGGCCGGCTCAACCCGATCACCGGGGCAACTACCGTCGCCCATGCCGGGATGGGTTGGTGCAGGGGGCCGGGGTCGAGGATGTGGCGGGGAAGGGCGGTGGAGACGGCGACCGAACCGCCTGCGGAAGCCCCGTCCGGGGCGTCGCGTGAGGAACTGGCGGCGTTGAAAGCAGAGGTCCGTAGCCTCCAGGAGCAACTGAACGACCTCCTTCGCCGCCTGGAGCAGATCACCTGAGGAGGTGGAAAACCGTGGTTCATGTACGGGAGGAACGCTGTTCCGGCTGTGGTGTATGCCTGGAATCTTGCCCGCAAGAAGCGATCCAGTTGCGGGAGGGGCGAGCCTGGGTGGATGCCACGCGGTGCAACGGTTGCGGAGCGTGTGTCGAGGTTTGCCCTAACGGGGCCATCGAGCCTGTGCAGGGAGCGACCCGGGCCTCTCTGTCCCCGGTCGCGCAGGGCCTTTCCGGGGCACCTTCTTCCGCCGAGATCGTCGCGGTGCAGCCCCCACCGCTTCCGGCGGCCGCCTCGCCGGCACCGTCCCGATCCCGGGGTATCCTGCCGGCCGTGGGGTCGGCCCTGGCTTCTCTGGGGCGGGAGGTCGGGCCGTGGCTGGCGCGCCTGGCGGCCGAGGCTCTGGATGCCCGGTGGGCCGGCCGGGGCACAGGGTTGCCGGCACGAGGCGCGCGCGGAGGGCGAACCGGTGCCGGCCGACGACACCGTCGGCGCGGGCGTTTCTGAGGGCAATGTTCCCGGCTGGTTAAGCCAGCGAGGAGGTAGGCAATGGTTCAGCGAGGAAAATCTCCGGGCCGTGGCGGTCCGGATACCGGACAGGGCCGTGGGCCGGGCCGCATGGGTGGTACAAAGGCCGGGGCCGGGCCGGGGGGCTATTGCATCTGCCCCAACTGCGGCCATCGGGTGCCGCACGAGCGCGGGAAGCCGTGTTACGAGATCACCTGCCCGAAGTGTGGCACCCGGATGGTTCGGGAATAGCCGGACCGACCGGATGAGGCCGAGGCCTTACCGCCTCAAGGAGAGGACATGGTTGAACTCAACTGCGCCGGCTGCGGCATCCATGCCTGCCGGCTGGAGCCTGGCGCGAAGCCATACCCGGCTTCTTGCCCCATCGTTTTGCAGGAAGAGGCCCTGACCTCCGCACGGGAGCGATATACGATGCCCACCGAGCGCGCCCTGGCCCTGGCCGCCGCATGCACGGAGGCGGCCGGCTACTGCCGGGAGACGCGGGTGGAGGAAGTCATGTCCTTCGCCCGAAGGCTGGGGGCACGCCGGCTGGGGCTGGCCTTCTGCATCGGCCTCTTCCGGGAAGCTGCTGTGGTGCGCGAGGTTCTGGAAGCGCACGGTTTCGAGGTCCGGAGCGTCTGCTGCAAGGTGGGTTCGATCCCCAAAGAGGAAATCGGCCTGACGGATGGGGAAAAGGTCCGGCCGGGGGAGTACGAGCCTCTCTGCAACCCGATCGGCCAGGCGATGCTGCTGAACGAAGCGGGGACCCAGCTCAACGTCGTCGTGGGACTGTGCGTGGGGCACGATAGCCTCTTCTTTCGCCACTCGCAGGCACCTGTGACGGTGCTGGTGGCCAAGGACCGCGTGCTGGGACACAACCCCGTCGCCGCCCTGTACAGTTCCTACTACCGCCGGCTCCGAGAGCCCAGAGAAATTCGCGAAAAAGGGGCTCCTGAGGTAAGATAGAGGAGCAGTTCTCGCGAGCGAGGTCGAAAGCAGGTCTGCCATGAAGTCGTATCGTGCGTAAGTCGGCCGGCGGCCCGCTGGTCAAGACGCCGGCTCCCGGCGAAAGCGCCGTTCAAGAGCTGCCCAAAGGTGGGCCGGGTGTGGGAAATCCGGAAGCCGTGAAGGAGGTACGGATGGAAAGTGGCAAGATGCAACGGGCTCCGATTCGGGATACCCTCCTGGTGATCCTGATCCTGGGTTCCCTCTGGGGGTTGATCGAGGTCGTCCTGGGTGGGGCGATGCGGGCCATCGGCATGCCCTATGCCTCGGCCATCCTGGTCGGGTTGGGCCTGGGGACGATGGGCCTCGGGCTGGCCCTGGTGCGGCGGCCGGCCCCGCTCCTGGGCATCCCGGTCGTGGCCGTGCTGTGCAAGCAACTGGTGGTCCCCATCCTGGGCGTCTCGGTGCTGTGCAAGGCCAATTCCTGCCTGGCCGTGCTCCTGGAGGGGGCGGCCCTGGTGGGGGTCGCCGCACTGCTCGGCAGAGGCCGGGGCGAGTTGAACCGGATGGCCGTGGGGGCCCTGGCCGGCCTGGTGGGGGCGGGGGCCTTCTGGCTGGTGGGGAGGCATGTGGCCCCGTGCGCCTACCTCCTCTCCTTCGATTCCCCGGCCGGCCTGGTGCGCTTCCTGGCGGTGGAGGGGCTGCTTTGGGCGGCCTTCTCCGGGCTGCTTTTCCCCGTGGGCTTCCGCGTGGGGGAGTGGGTTCGGGAACGCCTGCCCCGGTGGCAAGCGCGGCCGGCGCTCTATTACGCCGTTTCTGCCTTCCTCGTGGCCATTTCCTGGGCCGGGAGCGCCCTGGCGATCGCCGCAGGGCTGTAGAGGACGAGGGAAGCCTTCTGCCGGTTGGCCGGATGGGTCGGCCGGCAGAGGGCTTCTGCTGTGTGCTACGGTGTTTTCTTGGAAGTTGACGAGGTGGAAAGATGAAAAGTGTCCCCGAGTACCTGGCCAGCCTGCGGGCCCGCCGGCCGCTCCGCATCTGGTTCCGCGGCGAGCCCATCCCGGACCCCACCGCCCACCCGGCCCTGGCCGCGTCGCTGGCCACCGTCTGCAAAGTCTATGCACTGGCCCAGGACCCGGCCTGGCGGGACCTGCTGACGACCGAATCGCCCCTGATCGGCGGACGAATCAACTTCTATCTAAGCCCTCTGCTCGGTCGGGAGCATGCGTTGCAGAAGACCCGTCTGGCCCGCGCCCTGGGCGAGGTCCTGGGGGCCTGCACCCACCGCTGCACCGGCTCGGAGGCCATCGCCGGCCTCTTTCCCCTGACCTATGAGTTGGAAGCCGAGCGCGGCCTCCCCGTCCATCGCCGTTTCCTGGACTGGCTGGCCTATGTGCAGCGGGAGGACCTGACGGTCACCGCCGCCCTGACCGACCCCAAGGGCGACCGTCGGCTGAAGCCGCACGAGCAACCCGAGCCCGATGTCTACCTGCATATCGTCGCGCAGCGGGAGGACGGCATCGTCCTGCGCGGAGCCAAGGTCAATCAGACCGGGGTGCTCCTGGCCCACGAGATGCTGGTGCTGCCCACGGCGACGGTGGAGGAGGCGGACCGGGCCTGTGCGGTGGCCTGTGCCGTTCCCACGGACGCGCCGGGGCTGACTTACGTGCTGGGCCGGCAACCCCACGATGCCCGTTGCGGCGACCCCGATGAAGCGTTGGATGCCGGCCGGCGCTTCGGCGATCACCAGGCGCTCATCCTCTTCGAGGACGTCTTCGTCCCCTGGGAGCGGGTCTTCCTGGCCGGAGAATGGGAATACAGCGGCCGGCTGGTGGAATATTTCACCGCCGTGCATCGCCTGACGGCCGGGGCTTGCAAAGCCGGGGGGATGACGCTCCTGACCGGAGCCACCTGGCTGGCGGCGCGTTACATCGGCGTGGAGCGGGCCGGACACGTCCGGGAAAAGATCGCCGAGATGGGGATCGGCACCGAGACGCTCTATGCCCTTTCGCTCGCGGCCAGCCAGGAGGGCCGCAGCCATCCGAGCGGCGCCTGGATTCCCGATCCCCTCCTCGCTCACACCTGCAAATACCAGGCCACCCGGCTGCCCTTTGAGGCGGTGCGCTATGCCCGGGAGATCGCCACCGGATGGGGGGAAACGGCGCCGGCCGCCGCGGATCTGCACCACCCCGAACTCGGCCCGCGCATCGAGCGCCTCCTCCGGCCGGCTGTGGAGGGGGCTACGGCCGAGGATCGCCTGCGCCTTCTGCGCCTGATCGAGAGCCTGACCCGTGGCTCGAACTGGAGTGCCTTTGCCCTGCACGGCGGGGGAAACCCCGAGGCCAGCCGGCTGATGGCGCTGCGGCAGATGGACCTGGAGCACCTGGCCAGGGTGGCCGAGATCGCCTGTGGGATCGAAAAGGACGATGCCGCCACCCTGACGGAGGTTGCCGGCCGGCAGGGACGGGTGGAGAGGCGGCGCGATTGAGGCCCGCCGGCCGGCAGGTGGGTGCATGGTCATACTTGGGCGAGGCGCCGTGTGAAGCAGGCCGGAGCGCAGCGACGGCCGTATCGAAGTAAGCCTCGGGCTTTTTTGTGCTATAATGGCCTCAGAAGGTCCACCGATGGAGGCGAACGCCATGTCCCGCTACTCCGTTTACCTGGAAGTCGCTGCCGACGGGCTGACGATGGCCCATGTGCCCGACCTGCCCGGCTGCATCGTCCGGTCCTCCACGCGCGAGGCGGCGTTACAGAAGTTACCCGAGGCCATACGCCGCTACCAGGACCGACTGCGCCGGCACGGCGAGCCTGCACCGGTGGAAGAGGAGGTATCCATCGAGATAGCGGGGGAAAGCACGGGCTTCGGCCCCTTTTCCTCGGGGGATGCCGCCGCCCTTTGGCCGCCCGACCGCTCTCCGATCACCCGGGAGGAGATGGAGCGATACCTGCGCCTGATGGCATACAGCCGGGCCGACCTCCTGGCGCTGGTGGGCGAACTGCCTGACGAAACGCTCGACCTCCGGGCCTCTCCCCAGTCCCGCAGCATCCGGGAGATCCTGCGCCACATCGGCGACGCCGAGGAGTGGTACGTCTCCCGCCTCCTTCCACCGGAGCGTCTGCCGCCGGAATGGGAGTCCGGTGAAGCCCGGCCCAGTTTCGAGTTTCTGGAGATGGAGCGCCGCACGGCCGTGGAGTGCCTTCGCCGGCTCGGCGAAGAAGAGCGTGCCGGCCTGTTCTATCCGACCCATTGGACCGAGCATCCCGAGGAACCTTGGACGGCCCGCAAGGTGTTGCGCCGTTTCCTGGAGCACGAGGCGGAGCATCGGGACGAAATCCGCGAGGTCCTGGCCTTCCGACGCCGCTTCCTGGTCGCCCGTTTGACAGAGGCACGGAGTACGTTGCTGGAGGCTCTCCTGAATTTGGACGGCGGGACGCTGGTCGAAAGGCCGGCCGTCGGAGAGTGGACGGCGAAGGACCTGCTGGCCCACCTCGTGGCCTGGGATCGCTGGGTGCGGGAGGAAATCGGCCGGATGTTCGCCGGGGAAGAGCCGGATCTCTCCGCTGTGGCCGATGTGGATGCTTTCAACGCCGCCGCCGTGGCCGCGTGGCGGGATCGTTCTCTGGAAGAAGTCCTGGCCGCACTCCAGGAGGAACGCGCCGCCTGGGTGGCATGGATGAGGGGGTTATCCGAGGAGGACTTTTTCCGCCGGCGTCCCATCGGGACGTATGACTGGTCTATGCCCGGCTGGATCGAGGTGTACGTCCGGCACGAAGAGGAACACGCGGCCGGCCTGGCGGAATGGAAAAGGGCGCAGGTCCGGGTGACGGCCGGACCCAGGGCGCTCCTCCGGGCCGCCCTATCGGCCGGCCGCGAGGAACTCCTGGCCGCTGCGGAACTGGTTTCCCCGGAAGAGCGGGCCTCCCGCCCGGTCTGCGGCGTCTGGACGCTCAAGGACGTCCTCGGCCACATTGCCGATTGGGAGGCGTACCTCCTGGTCGGCCTGCGCGACATGGCCGCCGGCCGGCCCCCTCGGGTGGGGTACGTCCCCGATGAAGAAGCCTGGAACCAGGCCCATGCCCGGGCCCGCCGGGATCAGCCCTGGGAGACGGTCTGGGCGGACTTTCAGGGCGTGCACCAGGCGCTCCTGGAGGTTCTGGAGAGGATGGACCCGGCCGATCTGGAGCGGACCTTCCCCGGCGTGTGGGAGCCGATAACCTGCCCGTATACCTGGTTTCTCCCGGCCCTGGCGCATGATCGAGAACATGCCGGGGACATACGGCGGGCGTATCGCTGAGCGCAAGGAGGCCGGATGATCCCTGAAATCGAAGCGAACCGAGAGGTCATCGGGGAACCCATCGTCGTGGGGGAGCGCACCATCCGGCCGGTCGCGCGGGTCCGTACCCGCATCCTGAATGTCCAGATGCGGAGCGGTGGCGTGACCGGCGTAGGGCTGCGTTTGTCCCCCTGTGCGGCCATCGTGCGCGAGAGGAATGGCACCGAGTACCGCTGGGCTATATCAAAGCCACGCCCGAAGGCGTCATCCTCGAGCCGGCCGTGGACGTGAGCCGCCTGGGCATGGCCGGAATCCTGATGACCGCCTGGTGTGTCTTCTGGCTGGCCAAGGCCATCCGGGCCCGAAGGAAATAGGCCGGGCTTCCTGGCATTCCGGCGAGGTGACATAAGCATAGCCTCGCTGTGGCCCCGGAGAGGGGACCCGATTCTGGACGTGGAAGGACGGGCAGCCGAGGTCCGCAGCGGCCGGGCACGCTTTTTCTACCTGCCTCCGCGGGGAAATGCGCAGGGGGCCCCGGTCCGCTGGGTCGTCACCCACTGTCGGGAGGTTCCCAGAAGGGAATGGTCCGGGAGAAAGGCGCCCGGGCCGGACGACTCGGTCCTGTTCGACTGCCGGGCCGTCAGGTAGGCCGGAGATGGGCATTATCCTGGCTGCCACCTGGCAACTCGGGGAGGTAGAGCGCTTCTACCGGCTGTTGCCCCGCTTGCAGGAGGCCTACAGCGGCATCGCTCTGGCCCTTCCTCCCGAGGCCGACCCCGAGCGGGTGCTCGGCCTTCAGGAGCGGCTCGGCCATACCCTGATCGTCCCGATGGACTGGTCGCACGGCCGGCACGCCGCCCTGCAGAAGGCGCTGGAACTTGCGGGCAGCCACGTTCACCATACGGCTCTGGAGGTGTTGCTCCCCTGGGTGGAGCGATTCCCGGAGGAATGGCAAAGGGTTCTGGCCGAGATTCCCAGGAGCGATTGTCTCATCGTCGGCCGGAGCAGGCGGGCCTGGGCGACCTATCCGCTCTCCGTTCAGGAGACGGAGCGCAGCATCAACAACATCTTTTCGGCGCTCTTTGGGCAACCGGTGGACCTGGGGAGCGGCGTCCGGGGCTTCAGCCGGCCGGCCGTCCTCTTCCTCCTGGCCCACAGCCCTCCGGGACGCGCGCCGGTGGAGGCCGAGTGGCCGGTGCTCCTCAAGCGGGCCGGCTTCGCCGTGGACTTGACGACCGTGGACGGCCTGGAGTGGGAGGATTTCCCCGATGAAGAGGCCCGGCGGCAGGCGAGCGAACGCTACGACCGGGAGATCGGCAACTGGCTGCGGCGGGCCAAAACTGCCCTGGAGGTCATCTATGCCGGGCTGGAAGCCACCCGCCGGGAGATCGTCCAGGGGGCGGCCTACTGGCGCGAGCAGGCCTCCGAATCAGGGTGAAACGTCCTCCAGAGGGCGGCCCGTCTGCCCATCCCAACCCAGTTCGGTGTAGGCCCCCTCCAGGAGGCGTTCCAGGTCGGGGACATTTCCCTCGGTTCCACCTCCCATGAGCGGCTGCAGGAGCAGGTCCGGCAGGCGATCGTCGGCGCGGGTCAGCCCGCGGCGCAAATTGATCCAGCGCTTGAGGGTGAGGATGCGTTTTCCGGCCGTCAGGAGGTCCTCGGGCTCCCATCCCCACCCGGTGGCCGCGTTGAGGGCCTGGAGAACGCACCCCACCCCAGGGTTCTGGAACTGGCAGAGGACGAGGGCGTTGTAGAGGCTTCGCCAGGCCTGTTGTCTTGCGGCGATGCGCCCCTTCTCCGGGCTCGAATCGAAGCGCTCCCCGGGGACGATGCCCAATTCCACGGCCGGCCCCTGGCCGGTATCCACGCCGTACATATCTCCTTGCATATGACAGGCCCCTCGGGGGGAAAGGGCATAGGTCACGGCCATCCCGCTGAAGGCCCGGGGGTCGTGCAGGGGGACCTCCAGCCGGTTGACGGTGACGGCCAGTTCCGGGACGCCGAAATGCTCGGCCAGGGCGGCGCTTCCCTCGGCCAGGAGGTCGCCCAGGCCCTCGCGTCGGGCGATCCGCTCGATCATCCGGTGCATCGCCTCGGCCCGGCCGTAGCGCAGTCCGCCGGCCTCCTCGGGACGGAGGAGGCCCCGCTCGACCAGTTCGCAGGCCAGGGCCAGGGTGGCCCCGACGCTGATGGTATCCAGGCCGTAGCGGTTGCAGAGGTGGCCGGCGTAGATGACCGCTTCCAGGTCGTCCACCAGCACCAGCGCTCCCAGGGCGCCCAGCGTTTCATATTCGGGCCCGTCGGCCTTGTCCAGGCCGTAGCGGGGGGCGCGCGTTTCCCGGCCGCAGGCGATGGGACAGCGATAGCAGGCCGTGCGCCGGTTCAGGTATGTTTCCGTGAGGAGCACGCCGGAAAGGTTGCTGCCCCCCTCCCAGGCATCCTGCTGGTAGTAGCGGGCCGGCATATCGCCGTACATCAGGGCCAGGTCCACATAGCCGGCCGTGCCGGCCAGATGCAGGGACTGGGCGGCCAGGTCCTCTTTCGTAGCGGCCAGGGCTTTGGCCACCGCGGCCCGGAAGCCCTCCGGGTCGGCCAGCGGCACCCGGGCGTTGCCCCGCACGGCCACGGCCTTGAGGCGCTTGGCCCCCATCACTGCGCCCAGCCCGGTGCGCGCCGCCGCTCGGCCGTGGTCGTTCATCACGGCGGCGAGTTTGACCCGGCGTTCGCCGGCCGGCCCGATGCAGGCCACGCGGGCCCGGGGTTCGCCCAGGGCCTCGCGCACCCGATCCGGAGTGACATAAGTATCCAGCCCCCAGAGGGCGGAGGCGTCGTGCAGTTCGGCCCAGCCGGAGCGGATGGAAAGCCAGACCGGCTTCTCCGAGGCTCCGGTGATGATGAGGCCGTCGTAGCCGGCAAAGCGCAGTTCGGGGCCGAAGAAGCCGCCGCTGCAGGCTTCGCCCCAGAGACGGGTGAGGGGGGAGAGGGCGCAGAGGCTGTAGCGGCCGGCCGAGGGCATGGCCGTGCCGACCAGCGGCCCGGTCATCAGGATCAGGGGATTTTCCGGTCCGAGCGGATCGGTGGCGGCGTCCACCATATCGTAGAGGTAGCGCGCGGCCAGCCCGCTTCCGCCGACGTATGCCCGGGCATAGGCCTCGTCGAGCGGTTCATCCCACAACTTTCCGGAGGAGAGGTCCACCCGAAGGATGCGGCCGATATATCCGTACCGTTTCACGTTAGCACGTTGCACGTTCCACGTTAGCGCGAAAGCCGACGATGTTTAGAAATCCACCGGCCGTCCCTCGTAGGCATAGAGGAAGAGTTGCCGGAGTTCCTGGTAAGCGGGCGAGCGGACGGCGGTGACGATCTGGGTATCGTTGAAGGCGTTTTCGACCAGCCTTTCCAGGACCGCTTCGTAGGGGGGGCGCTCCAGGCCGGCCTCGGATAGGCTCAGCGGGAAGGCGATCCGCCGGGCGAGGTCGCGGATGGCTTCGGCCAGGGCCCGGGCGGATTCTTCGCCGCCGGCGCGGGAACAGCCCAGAAAGGCGGCCAGTTCGGCGAAGCGGTCGGGGGCTGCTCGGGCGGCAAATTCGACCGTGTAGGGCAGGAAGATGCCCACGGCCCGGCCGTGGGGGACGTGGAAGAGCGCGCCGAGGGCGTGCCCCATGGCGTGGGCCAGCGAGGCCATGGCGTTGCCAAAGCCCAACCCGGCGCAGGTGGCGGCGTTGTGCATCCGCTCGCGGGCTTCCAGGTCCGAGCCGTCGGCCACGGCCCGAGGCAGGTAGGTGAAGATGAGCCGAAGGGCGTTTAGGCAGAGCCCGTCGGTCAGGTCGGTATGCCAGGCGCAGGTGTAGCCCTCCACGGCGTGGGCGAGGGCATCCATCCCGGTATCGGCCGTGAGGCCTGGCGGCATCTCCAGGGCGAGAATCGGGTCCACGACGGCCAGGTCGGCGGCGTTCTCGCGGTTGCCCAGGCCCATCTTGCGCTGCTCCTCGGCATCGGTCAGGACGATGGCCCAGGTCACCTCGGCCCCGGTGCCGCTGGTGGTAGGGATGGTGACCAGGCGGGCCTTTTTCCGCAACCCCAGGCGGATGAAGGGGTTGATCGCGGCCGGCTCCAGGTCCGGACGTTCGTAGAGAATCCAGACGGCCTTGGCCGCGTCCAGGGCCGAGCCGCCGCCCAGGCCGACGATCCAATCGGGCCCGACCTCCTGGGCCACCCGGGCCCCTTGGCGGACGGTCTGGAGGGAGGGATCGGGCTCCACCTCATCGAAGACGTACACCTCCAGGCCGGCCCGTTCCAGGTGTTTCCGGACGCGCTCTACCAGGCCCAGTTGGACCAGGGTGGCATCGGTCACGATGAGCGCCCGCCGGCCTTCCAGTTCCTCCAGGGCCTCCAGCGCCCCTTCGCCGAAAACGATCTGGGGTGAGACAAAGTACCACATCGCCTAATCTCCGAAGTCGGTGGGGATGAGGGCACAGCAGGAGACGATCTCCTTGGCCGCCTTGGGGTAGCGCATGATTTGCATCAGGTTTCCTTGGAGGCGCAGTTTCCGCGTCATCATCCCCTGGATGGGGTCCAGTTTTCCTTCGATGACCCGGCGCCAGGTGGAGAAGGGGGCGGCCAGGGTATAGGCGGCCTTTTTCTCCTCCGGGCTATGGACCTGGGCGGCGCTGGGGCTTTTGCCGTGGTAGAGGTCCAGGTAGAGGTAGGCCGTGTGCGGGTAGGCCTCGTCCGGCTCGACGATGAAGAGGAAATCCCCCTCCCAGTCGTGGGCCGAGCGTTCGTAGGCTTCGCTCTCGTTGAGCAGCCGGCTCAGTTCCTTGATCCATTCGTCCGAGGGAAAACGGATGGCCATCGCGTCCTCCTTGCCTTGATTCAGCGATCCGTCTGCCGTGCCGAATATAGCACGCCGGGGAGCAAACGTCAAATCCCCCCGGGCTGACATCCACTCATAACTCGTTCTGACACGAATGGCGGCCCGAAACGCTGTTGAGATGGCGGGGGACGGCCGTCGCGGAGGCGATTTTGGGCCCGTCGCGGCCGGTCGGGGGCCGCCGTAAGGGCTTAGGTGGGGATTTATGAGCGGATGTCAGCCCCCGGGAAACCACGGCCGCTTTTCCTTGTGGTATAATCGGGGCAGGAGGCTGCCGGTGTTCGACGAGGTCTGGAAAGAAAGCCGCTTTTTCTACTGGCCGGGGGATGTGCGCGGGTGTCGCACTTTTCCTGAACTCTGGGAGGCGGTCAAGTTCCGCCGCCTGGAGGAATTCTTCCCCCATACCCCGCAGCGCTCCCTGGAGGTCGGCTGCGGCTCGGGCGGCGTCTCCCTGTACTTCCACGACCGCTACGGCTACCAGGTCACGCTGGTGGATATTTCCGAAGTTGCCCTGGCGTTTGCCCGGGAGAACTTTGCCCGGCACTCCACCGCCCCGGAGCGGCCGGCCCGCTTTCTCCAGGCCGATGCCTGTGCCCTGCCCTTTCCGACAGCGACCTTCGATCTGGTGATGAGTTTCGGCCTTCTGGAGCACTTTGCCGACATCGAGCCGCCCATCGCCGAGCAACTGCGTGTCCTCCGTCCCGGCGGAATCTTCTTCGCCGACATCGTTCCCCGGCGTTTCTCGGTGGATTCCTTCAGCCGCTTCCCCGGCCGGGTGAAGCACTGTTTCGCCGCCCGCTTTCGCGGCCGCCGGCCGGCCCGCCCGATCTATGAGAACGCCCTCCCCCTTTCCCGTTACATAGCCGCCGTGGAACGCTACGGCGGCCAGGTGCGCTGGGCCCGGGGCAACCGCCCGGTGACCTCGCTCAACCTGCCGCTTTTGGGGAGGTTTGCCTTGCGCCTGTACCAGACGGAGGCGGTGCAGCGCTTCTGGCGGCGCTTCGACCTCTCCGACTCCCCCCTGGCCCGCTTCTGGGGCGCCGGGTGGTGGGTGCTGGCGGAAAAGTTGGAGGGGCGCGGCTACCGCGCCCCCCACCCGTGTGGGTCGGATGGCCAACCCGGAGGGCCGTGACCACCGCGCCCACACGTAGGTCGGATTGCCCATCCGACCTCCAACCTAG